>JAGWQH010000102.1 GCA_028870115.1 Candidatus Methylomirabilota bacterium | reverse complement strand
CACGCCCCGGAGTTGTTGCAGGAGGTGTATCACGGCGCCACCTTTGTCAATGGTGTCCGGGTGATGGAGCACGAGTGGAGGGTTGCCGCCTAACTTTTGTTTGCACACCTCTTGACAAGACCTCACAGAATCTTCCCCTCCATGGATTTGGCGCACCACACGCACTTTGCTTTCTACAGCGCGGTCTATCACCTGAGTAGAGTTAAAGAGCTGTTAGATAGTCCCGGGATGCAGACCCTTTGGGAGGAAGATAAGACCCTAGCAGGCTGTTGAAAATCCCAAAATCCGGAAATTACTATCTTGATAAATCAATTAGTTACCACAGGCAATCAGCCGAAAAAATAGGGTTTTTCAACAACCTGCTAGACGATCACACTAAGACAGAGAGACAAGGTGAGGTGAATCTGTTCCACCAGCACTTGCGGGCGTTCTTATGGGAGCTAGTGGCGACGTTTGACACGATGTTACAGTGGGTAAACCAAAGATATGATTTGGGCATTCCGGAGAAGGATGTTGAATGGTTGAAGATACAAGACAAGGCCAAAAAAGCTAAAAAAGATCGGGCCGAGTTGGACAAGAAGTATCTCATATTAGAAAGTGCGTGGAATAGCAATTGGTATTTTGAAGTCCGTGGATATCGAAATTTTGCTCATAGGACTTTCTTAAATGTACAAGCTGCTATAGTTAAAGAGCCTGAAGGAGACAGGTTACAAATTGCTCACCTCTTTCCTGTTAGAGAAGGGCAACGAGGGTTTGTACCTATTCAAGAACAACTATCGATCTATTTGGAGAACATGCAACAGCTTGGAGCAGCAGTTTTTAGCAACGAACTTTTTTGACTTTCAGAGGTTGTAGATCCAAAGTGATGTAGCTATTGTAGAATGGTGACGGCAGCGCTTAAGCGCTGCCGTTGACGGCGCTACGCACCGCCGCTGCGCTTGGGCGGTGATTCCTGGTAGGACCCTATGAGCCACACCTCCTGCCCGGCCTGTTACACCCTGCTGATCGAGAGGCACGGCTATACCACCCCCAAGAACGCCCTCGAAGACGATACCTAGCATTCACTCGCACAGGCCACAATCCCGCCCTGTTAATCCCAGTTTGACCTAAGGCCATAGCGGCCTGCAATGACTTTACAAGGTTCGTGGGCTAACGTACAATCGTCTCATTGACTGGTCCAAATTCCTCACATTTATACACGGAGACGTGAGATTTTCGCCAAATTTGCGAGGCTTCGACCGTACCTGTACCGATACCGGCGGTTCCTGTTCATCGGCCTCGCTGCGCTGGTCGGGACTGACCTGTGCGGGCTCGCTATCCCATGGCTGACCAAGGATGCCCTGGATACCTTCCTGGCCGGTCCGGGGCGGGCCGTCGCCCTCTGGAAGTATCCTGCCCTGATTGCGCTGGCCGCCGGCGTGCAGGTGGTCTTTCGCTACTTCTGGCGGACCCACGTGTTCGGGTTCTCGCGGCATATCGAGTGGGATTTCAGGAACGCCATCTTTGCCCACCTGCAGCGCCTGCCGCTCAGTTACTTCACCCACACCAAAACCGGCGATCTGATGTCGCGGCTGACGAACGATATGGTCTCCCTCCGCGAGATGCTGGGAATGGGGGCCATGGCCATGCTCGACGCCGTATTGATGATGTCCGCCAGCCTGCTGTTGATGGTGGTGATCGATCCGTGGCTGACGCTGTGGAGCCTTCTGCCCTTACCCGGCATCACCGCTATCATGCTCGTCGCCGGCAATCGCATCTTTAACCGGTATCGGGATATCCAGCGGCACCTGAGCACGCTCAGCACATTTGTCCAGGAGAATCTGGCCGGCATTCGGGTTGTCCAAGCCTACGTGCAGGAGGAGAACCAACAGGGGTATTTTGGTGGGCTGAGTCAGGAGTATCGGGTCAAGAACCTCGAACTGGTCAAGCGCTGGGGGTATTTCTGGCCGGTCACGAGCTTTCTGTCCGGCTTGGCCGCTACAGTCGTCTTATGGCTCGGCGGCCGTAAGGTGGCTATGCAAACCATGTCTCTCGGGGAACTGGCCGCCTTCTACGGATATCTAGCCATGCTCACCTGGCCCATGATGGCGGTTGGGTACGTGATCACACTGTATCAGCGCAGTTCGGCTGCGCTGGCTCGCCTTGTTGAGATTCTGGATGCGCCGGTTGCGGCGGGATATCAGACGCCGGGAACTGAGCAGATCTCGGCATTACACGGCAAGATCGAGTTCCGCAACCTGTCGTTTCGCTATGCCCCCGATGCGCCGCTTGCCCTGCAAGGGATCACCCTCACGATCCCGGCCGGTACCTGGTGCGGGGTGGTGGGCGAGACCGGTGCCGGCAAAAGCACGCTGGTCAGCCTCTTGCCGCGCCTGCACGAGGCGCCGCCTGGAACCATTTTCATCGACGACATCGAGTTGCGTGAATTGCCTCTGCAGACCCTGAAGCACGCGATCGGTCTGGTCTCCCAAGACATCTTTCTGTTCTCCGACACCATCCGGGAAAACATCCTATTCGGCAACGGGGGCGCCACATCGGAGGAGCTCGAGATGGCGGCCGATCTCGCCCAATTAACACCCAGCATCCAGGGGTTCACCCATCAATTCGAGACGATGCTGGGGGAGCGGGGGGTGAGGTTGTCCGGCGGCCAGAAACAACGGACAGCGTTGGCTCGGGCCATCATCAAGAACCCGCCTATCCTGATCCTGGACGACGCCTTCTCCAGCGTGGACACCGAGACCGAGGAGCGGATCCTCGAACAGTTGAAAGGGTTCATGCGCGGGCGGACCGCGATCATGATCTCGCACCGGATCTCGACGGTCATGGCGGCTGACCAGATTATCTACCTGAAGGATGGTCGGATCGTGGAACGGGGTAGCCACGAAGCGCTACTCACCTTGCGCGGTCACTACTACCGTCTGTATCGTCGGCAGTTGTTGACTCGGGAGCTAGATGCCCTGAGCGACAATGGAGGGGCGCGGCTGTGAAGGCAGAGCAGGGTCATCAGGAGGATGAACTGCTGGGCAAAGCTTACGATGCCCAACTGATACGTCGGCTGCTCATGTACCTCGCGCCGTATCGGTGGTGGATCGTCGTCTCCATGCTGCTTCTGTTCCTGACCACAGGGATGCAACTGCTTGGGCCGTATATTACCAAGATCGCGATCGATACCTACATTGCCACCCGCGACCTGCACGGCCTAAATGTCGCTGTCCTGGCCTATCTGATCACCGTGCTCATCGGGTTCCTCTCGCAATACGCCCAGAGCTACACCATGCAGTCTACCGGCCAGCGGGCCATGCATGATCTCAGGGTGCAGCTTTTCACCCACCTGCAACGACAGGATCTGGCCTTCTTCGACAGGAATCCGGTCGGCCGGCTCATGACCAGAGTCATCAACGACGTGGAGACCCTGAACGAGCTGTTCGGATCGGGGGTCGTCGCGCTACTGGGCGATCTGCTGACGTTGATCGGGGTCGCGGTGGCCATGGTGGCGTTGGACTGGCGCCTGGCATTGATCTCATTCGCTACCTTTCCATTCATCCTGCCCGCGACGGCCGCCTATCGCAAGCGGGCGCGCGAGAACTACCGCGACAGCCGACGGATCCTGGCCCGGATGAATGCGTACCTCCAGGAGAATATCTCCGGTATGGCCACCATCCAGGCATTCGGGCAGGAGGCGCGTCACTTCCGCAGGTTCAAAGAGATCAACACCCAGCATAGGGATGTGCTGATCAAGAGCATCCAGTACAATGCGGTTTTCTTCCCCTCAATCGAGCTCTTCAGCGCCATCACCATCGGCCTCGTGCTCTGGGCGGGTGGCGCCATGATCCTCGATGAACGGGTCCTCCCCGGCGTCATCATCGCCTTTGTCCAGTATGTAAACCGCCTCTTCACGCCGATCCGCGATCTGGCAGAGAAATACAACATCCTGCAGGCGGCAATGGCATCGAGTGAACGGGTATTCAAGCTGCTCGAGGTGCAGGAATCGCTGGCGGAACCTGCCACGCCCACCCACCCCGTTCGCCTGCGCGGCGAGATCGAGTTCAGGGATGTCTGGCTCTCGTACACGGCTGGAGAGCCGGTCCTCAAGGGGATCTCCTTCAAGGTGGCTCCGGGCGAAAAGGTGGCTTTAGTCGGTGCTACGGGCGCCGGGAAGACCTCGATCATCTCAGCTCTGTGCCGGTTCTATGACGTCCAGCGCGGCAGTGTTCGCATCGACGGTATCGACGTGCGGGAATGGGACAAGCGGACCTTACGAAGGCATCTGGGGTTGGTGCTGCAGGATGTCTTTCTTTTCTCCGGAGATATTGCCCGCAATATCAGTCTCGGCGATCCGGCTATCTCAGAAGCGCAGATGGTTGAAGCGGCGCGGCGCGTTCATGCCCAGGGTGTTATCGAGCGGCTGCCCGGCGCATTCCGTGCCGTTGTGGAGGAGCGCGGCTCGACGCTCTCCCAGGGCGAACGTCAGCTTCTCTCGTTCGCCAGGGCGTTGGCCTTCGACAGGCCGATCCTGATCCTGGACGAAGCGACCAGTTCGGTAGACACGGCCACGGAGTTGCTGATTCAGGATGCGCTAAGAGAGCTGCTGCTCGGGCGGACCGCCCTGATTATTGCCCACCGTCTCTCTACCATCCAGTTCGTCGATCGGATTATCGTCCTGCACAAGGGGCGCATCCGGGAGGAGGGGACGCATCAGGAACTCCTGGCCTATGGCGGGCTCTACAGCCGGCTCTATGAGATGCAGTACCAATCTCTGGCCTAGCGCAGCCCCCTTACCAGGACCCTGTCCGTCCCTACGGTTTCTTCTCCGATACCAGGATGACCTCGTGTATCTCGAAGCCGTTGGGACCGGGACACATCTCCTTGGGCGCCAAGTTGGCGTGGACCTGCTTGAACTCTTCGCTCTGGGTCCAGGCTTCGAACGTCTCCCGGCTTTCCCAATGAGTCATGAGGATATAGTAATCGCCTACGATAGGCCGAAGGATCTCGTTTCGGATAAATCCCGGCATGCGCTCCACAACGCTCAAGCGCTTGTCGAATCGCTTCTCAAACTCGCTTTCATACCCTTTTGTGACAGGCACTCTATTTGCCACGACAATCATTGTTCCCTCCAGTACAGGACGGTTTACGTTTTGCTGGATCAGAAATGCACCATCATAACTGTCTGAATCCGGATTGTCAACGCATCGCCCTTTTCAAATTTATTTCTTGACCTGCCAAACACTTTCTGGTTGACTGAAATGCAATCCGTAATAAACGCGTAGGCCACAGATGGATGTGGCGCATAGCCCCGCGCATACAACAGCAGTGTGGGAGGTGTCAGATGTCGACGGAAGACAACAAGCGTCTGGTGCGTCGCCTCTACGCCGAAGGGTTCAAATTCTCGGCGATGGATGAGTTTTTCTCTCCCAATCTTGTCTACCACGATCCGCCGCCGATTCCCGGTCTCAAGCCCGGACTTGAAGCGATCAAGCAGACGTTCAGGACTTTTGCATCCGCGGCCCCAGAGGGCAACCCCGTTATTCACGATCTGATTGCCGAGGGAGACCGGGTGGTGGTCAGAATGACTGCGGCTGGAATGCATACGGGCGAACTTTTTGGTGTCTCGCCGACCGGGAAGCGGCTGGAGATGACCGGTATTGTCATCTACCGGTTCGAGGACGGGAAGATCGTGGAGCGATGGGCACAGCATGATTTCCTGGGGCTCATGTACCAGCTTGGCCTGATTGGTACGAAGGGACATGATTCCGCATCCCATCCTGATCAGCCTAAGCCAAGCGCGGCTGCGCAGAGGAGTGCATGACAACACAATCGAAGAGTCCGGGACTGCAGGGGTGGACCCTGATCCTGGGGGCCTCCAGCGGCTTCGGTGGAGCCGCCTCTCTTGCCCTGGCCAAAGCAGGGATGCATATCTTTGGCATACACCTGGACCGCAAGGCAACCATGCCGAATGTGGACCGAATTATCACCGAGATCAAACAGGCGGGGCGGGAAGCGGTGTTCTTCAACGTGAACGCCTCCGATCCGGAAAAACGGCGTGACGTCCTGGATCAAATGGAGAAGATCCTGGCCGGTCGAGGGGAACCTTCGTCGGTGAAGGTGATACTACACTCCCTCGCCTTCGGCACCTTGAAGCCGTTCCTCGCCCCTTCGCCCAAGGACGCCATCAGCCAAGCCCAGATGGATATGACCCTGGATGTGATGGCGCACAGTCTCGTCTATTGGGTTCAGGACCTGGTGATGCGAAAGTTGATGGTTCGCGGTGGACGGGTGTATGCGATGACCAGTTCCGGCGGGACGCGGGTGTGGTCCGGCTATGGCGCCGTATCGGCGGCTAAGGCGGCCCTCGAGTCGCACATCCGACAGCTCGCGATGGAGCTGGCCTCCTTGGGGATTACGGCGAACGCTATCCGCGCAGGGGTCACCGATACTCCGGCCCTCCGGAAGATCCCCGGAAGCCAGGAGATCGTTCAGACCGCGCTGGCGATGAATCCCTCCGGCCGCCTCACTACGCCGGAGGACGTTGCCGCAACGCTCGTTGTCTTGAGCCGTCCGGAGACCTACTGGATGACAGGTAACGTGATCGGGGTAGATGGGGGCGAGGATGTCGTGGGGTTCTCTATCCCCACTTCCACGGCAGGTTCTGAAAGATTGGCTCCGGCTTGATGAGAGATGCGTATGCCTCGATCTCTGCCAGAGTTACAGCTTTGGGGGCTCCAGCAGGTTGCAGAGTGCCGTACGGAGGAGATCGGCTGAGGTTCCGACGATCCGGATAGTTTTCACGCGAGCGTGGGTTCCGACGACGATTCGAAGTCGGGATACCGGCAAATCGAGGACCTTGGCGAGCAGACGGAGGCAGGCCTCGTTGGCCCGTCCTTCCACCGGCGGTGCGGTTACCCGGAGCCGTAGGACACCATCGACTTCGCCGACGATCGCGTCGCGGGATGCCTTCGGCTGCAGGTGAACACGAAAGGAGGCGGTCTCGCCCTCCTGCCGAACGGCAACCATCAGCGGAGGTTCCAGGCCAGCTCTTGGAGGGAAGGCACAAGCCACCGCTGGATAAACTGGCACGCCAGGATCGCGATGACGGGAGAGATATCGATCCCCAATCGCCATGTCGGGATCAATTGCTGAATCGGTCGCAGCACCGGGTCGGTGGCGCGAGCGAGGAGCTGGACGATCGGGTTCCACGGATCGGGATTGACCCAGGAGAGCAGCGCCCGGATGATAAAGAGCCAGGTGTAGATCCACAATACGGTATTCAGGACGGACGCAAATGCATCGATGAAGTGGGCGACAAACGGCATGGTGAATTATCTCCTGCCTAACTCTCGAGATCGAATCGTGGCCGCCTCTACCGCCTCTATGAGGGTCCCACGCAATCCGCCGCGCTCCAGGGCATACAGCCCGGCAATGGTCGTACCGCCGGGAGAGGCGACCATATCCTTCAGCTCTGCCGGATGGCGCCCGCTTTCAAGCACCATCTTTGCGGCGCCCAGGACGGTTTGAGCGGCCAGCAGTCCGGCGATATCCCGCGCAAGCCCTACCTTGACACCGGCGTCGGCCAGCGCTTCAACAAACAGGAATACGTAGGCGGGACCGCTACCGCTCAGCCCCGTTACGGCGTCCAGGTGTTTCTCCTCAACAACAACTACCCTCCCAACTGCGGAAAAGATCGCTTCCGCAATCTGTAGATCTTCAGCCGTCGCATGCTCACCCTTCGCAATGCCGGCGGCGCCGGCCAGAACCAGGGCCGGGGCGTTAGGCATGACGCGAACGATCCGCGCCTTGGCGGGCAGGCGCTCGGCGATAAAGGCGATCGTGATACCGGCGGCAATCGAGATGATCGTCTTGGTCTGATCCACAGAAGCGGCGATCCCTTGTAATGCCGCCTCCATATCCTGGGGTTTGACAGCCAGAGCCAGGATCGACGCCTTCAGCCCGACATCGCGGCCCTCGGTTACAGTCTGGATGCCGTAGCGCAATTGGATCTGCTGTCGCTTCGCCTCGACGATGTCCGAGGCGATGATCTGATCGGCGGTCACCAGCTTGGCTTCGAGCAGACCGCGAATCATCGCCTCGGCCATATTGCCGGCCCCGACAAACCCGATGGTCCGACCTTGTAGCATTCTTCGCTCCTTGCGTCTGAAGGGCCTTTCGTCTTATAGCGTCAAACGCTGCGAGAGTCAAGGAGATTTGCCCGCCAACTACTCCTTGCGGGGATTGACAAATTACGGTATATGGTGGGGACCGCCTATGCCGGAAGCGGAAGTCATAAGAGGAGAGCGATCGATGAGACTGGTAAGAGTGAGGGTGCCGGCCTCAACGGCCAACCTTGGACCGGGGTTCGACACACTCGGAATGGCGCTGAGCCTGTACAACGAGGTGGAGCTTATCGACGAGGCTGTGGGGTTCCAGCTCCAGGTCGAGGGTGAGGGGAAGGTCGAGCTGGAGCAGGCGGGTGAGCGCAACCTCACGGTTCGGGCGGCGCAGGCAACGTTCCGGGACGTGGGCTTCCAGCCTGCCGGACTGCGAATACGCCAGATTAACCGGATCCCGTTGGGGCGTGGTCTTGGCAGCAGCGCCGCGGCATGTCTCGCCGGGATCGCCGCCGCCGCCCGTCTGGCCGGCGTTCAGTTCTCGACGGATGAGCTTCTCGCCAGAGCCCTCCCGTTCGAAGGTCACCCCGACAATGTGACGCCGGCCTTGATGGGAGGCCTCACGGCTTCCGCCATCGTCGCGGGCCGCGTCGTGACCGCCAAGGTCCCCGTTCCCGTTTACCTGAAGGCAGTAGTCGTGATCCCGGAGGTCAAGCTTGCGACAAAGTGCGCGCGGGAGGTGCTCCCCAAGCAGGTCCCGTTTGCTGATGCCGTTTTCAACCTGACCCGCCTGGCCCTCCTGCTGACGGGTCTTGCCACCGACCGTCCAGAACTGCTGGCGCCGGGGACTGAAGACCGCCTCCACCAACCCTACCGGGCCGCATTGCTCCCGGGGATGGAGGTGGTGTTGGAAGAGGGTCGTCAAGCGGGCGCGCTGGCAACCTGCCTGAGCGGTGCGGGCTCCTCGCTGCTTGCGCTGGTCAGCGGAAACGGCGAGGGGATCGGCCACAGGATGAGCGAACGCTGGCGGCGAGAGTTCGGAATTGAAAACCGCGCGCATCTTCTCGATATCGACCGCCAGGGCCTCGTCTACCTGGAGTGAGCGCCGCAGCCGTCGGTCTTGGCGCCTACCAGCCCTTCTACTTGCTTTGCGCAGCCTCGACGCCGACGATCTTGATGTCGAAGGTCAACGCCTTCCCTGCCAACGGATGATTGGTGTCCAGGACGACCGTTTTCTCCTTGACCTCTTTTACGAAGGCGTGCAAGGGCTGCCCGTCCTTACCTTGGGCCACGAGATGGGCCCCGACTGTCTGCGATTTCTCCGGAATGCGTTCTTTAGGGATCTCAACGAACGCCTCGGGCCTGATCGGTCCATAGGCCTCATCGGGCGAGACCACGACGTGCTTCGCATCGCCTACGTGCAGGCCGCCCAGCGCCTTCTCCAACCCCGGGATGATCTGTCCCTGCCCATGGGTGTAGATTAAGGGCTCCTTCCCTTCATTGGTATCCAAGACTGCCCCCTTTTCGTCCGACAGTCTGTACTCAAGCTTCACGGTGGAGCCTTTCTGAATTCCGGGACTGTCAGCTTTACCTTTGGCCGGCGCCTTTTCTGGCGCCTCGGCCAGTGCGAGCCCAGTCGCCATGGCCAGGATCACCGCCACAGCCGTTGCAAGCATCGTTACGTATCGAGCTCTCTTCATTCTTCATCCTCCATCGGTGTGACACAGCCAACTGAACCGCTCACGCACCTGCCTGCGCCACGCGGCGCGCGGCAGGAAGGTACCAAAGAATAGTACGCCTCCGAGCTGCGTGGCGCAACGGGAAAGTCTCGCCTCGCTCAATGCAGGAATTATTTGACGACGCCGTCCTTTTGCGATACACTTTGGCCAATTCGTGAGGTGATGGACTCGTGCCGTTTCAACGTGATCTCCGCATCTGTTGAAACGGCCCCAGCAGGTCCGCAGCCGGTTTCCCCTCGGGCTCTGACCTTTCTCGCGCCTCCCCATACTGGGTTTCGAATGTACGATACATTTTCCGCGTTCGTGCCACCTACTGCCGGGCACGCCTGCCTGTGCGATGCACGCAGACAGGTCGCACGATCCATCATCGCATCAAAGAAGGCATTATGACACAGCAGCGCACCGATCTCAGGAATCTGGCCATCATCGCACACGTAGACCATGGCAAGACGACGCTCGTGGATGCTATGCTGAAGCAGAGCCGTATCTTCAGAGACAACCAGGTGATGGTCGAACGGGTTATGGATTCCAACCCGCTGGAGCGGGAGCGCGGCATCACCATCCTGGCCAAGAATACCGCTGTGACCTACGGAGACGTGAAAATCAACATTGTGGATACGCCGGGACACGCCGACTTCGGGGGCGAGGTCGAGCGAGTTCTGAACATGGTGGACGGCGTGTTGCTGCTGGTAGATGCCGTGGATGGACCGATGCCCCAGACCCGGTTCGTCCTGCGCAAGGCCCTGGAACGCCAGCACAAGGTGGTCGTGGTGATCAATAAGATCGATCGCGCCAATGCCAGAACCGACTATGTGGCCAATGCTACCTTCGATCTGTTCATCGATCTAGGGGCAACCGAAGAGCAGGCGGACTTCCCGATTGTCTACACAGATGCCCTCCGTGGACAGGCTGGCTACACACCGACCACGCTGACGCCTGACCTGCAGCCCCTGTTTGACACGATCCTCAGATCTCTGCCTCCCCCCGCGGTGGAGCCGGATGGTCCCACGCAGATGCTGGTCAATCTCCTGGCCTATGATGATTATAAGGGCCGGATCGCCATCGGCCGCCTGTACGCCGGCCGTCTGCGCCGAGCCCAGGAGGTCATTCGAATCGCCAAGGATGGAACCTGGCACCCCGACAAGGTGGCGCAGGTCTTTGTGCATCAGGGGTTAGGCCGAGTCGAGGTCGAGGAGGCGCTGGCGGGCGAGATCGTGGCGGTGGCCGGCCTTGAGGAGATTGGAATCGGGGAGACGATTGCCGACAAGGATAACCCTCTGGCCCTTCCCCCGATCCGGGTCGACGAGCCGACCGTACAGATGACCTTCAGCGTCAACACCAGCCCCTTTGCGGGGCGAGAGGGACGATGGAGTTCGAGCCGAAGCCTCCGCGAGCGCCTGTTTAAGGAGCTCGAACACAATGTCAGCCTGAGAGTCCACGACACAGATAGCCCCGACAGCTTCCTGGTGGCCGGACGAGGCGAGTTACACCTGGTCGTTCTGATCGAGACGATGCGGCGCGAGGGGTATGAACTGCAGGTCTCGAGGCCCGAGGTCATCTTTCAGACCGATCCGCATAGTGGGGAGCGGCTGGAGCCATTCGAACGAGTCAGCATCGAGGTCCAGGAGGAACAGGCTGGGTTGGTCATGGAGATGTTGGGTGTGCGGCGAGGACGTTTGGTGGATATGCGGACTGGCGACCAGGGGCTCGTGCACTACGAGTTCACGGTCCCTACGCGAGGGTTGCTGGGATTTCGCCAGGCGTTCCTGACCGCGACGCGCGGGACCGGGCTGCTCAACAGCCTATTTCACGCCTATGAACCGATGGTCGGCGAGATCCGCGCGCGTGACCGTGGATCGCTGGTCGCGTGGGAGGCTGGAGTGGCCACGGCGTACGGTCTGGCGAGTGCGGAGGGGAGCGGGATCCTCTTCATCGGACCAGGGACCGAGGCGTATGAAGGGATGGTCGTGGGCGAGGCGGCCAAGGAGCGAGACCTGGAGGTGAATGTCGCGAAGCGGAAGCATCTGACGAATATGCGGTCCTCGACCTCCGATATTGCGGTGCGCCTCACGCCGCCGAGGCAGATGAGTCTGGATAATTGTGTCGAGTATCTGGCAGAAGACGAACTGCTGGAGGTCACGCCGAAGAGTCTGCGGTTGCGCAAGAAAGTGCTGGACCGGCACGGGCGGAAGCGGGCACGGATCGCCAGACCATAACCCGCTGGACCCGCTCAGCATTATGAGGCGGGGTCGGGTGGCGGCTCTTCGGCGGGAGGCGAACCCTTGTCCGATTCGATCTCCTCAGTCGGCAGTGCGCCCTCTTTCCTCTCCAGCTTCTTGCGGAGCTTCTCCTCCTGCTTGGTCTTGCGTGCGGCTTCCTTTCGCCGCTTCTCCCCTCGGTACGGTTGGAACTTCCCCGCCATCCACCATCTCCTTTCTGCGATATTCTATGATCGCTTGGTTCTTTTTCGCGGCCGTACAGAGGCCGCGAGAACTACGCAACAGCCTACGCCCTCGAGATAACGCTGTCAAGGGTCTTGAGCGGCCGCAAGCGCCGGCTCACGAGCACCTCGGCGACGTGACAGCGGGATCAACTCTCGATGGCCAGCACGCGGAGCATCTCGTCATGGAGCAGACCGTTGCTGGCGACGATCTGGGGATTAGAGAGGCGATGTGCCCCGCCGCGAAGATTGGTCACCCGCCCGCCCGCCTCCGTAACCATCAGTACGCCGGCCGCCATGTCCCACGGGTATAGCTTCAGCTCCCAGAAGCCGTCAAACCGTCCCGCGGCCACATAACACAGATCCAGGGCCGCGGAGCCCGGGCGGCGAACGCCCTGGGCGCGTTTCATAAACCTTACAAAATAATCCAGGTTGTTGTCCTTGGTACCCGCGACATCGTTTGGAAAGCCGGTGGCCAGCAGCGCGCACGATAAGTCGGCGATGGCCGAGACCTGTAATCGCTTGCCGTTTACAAAGGCCCCTCCACCTCGCTCGGCGGTGAACAGCTCCTCCTGGCTCGGATCGTAGACGCACCCGAAGATCAGCTCCCCGTCCTTTTCCACACCGATCGACACGGAGTAGCAGGGGTAGCCGTGGGCGTAATTGGTGGTTCCATCCAGGGGATCCACGTACCAGCGGTATCCGGAGTCGCCATCCAGTCTGGTCCCTTCCTCGCAGACCACACTGTGGTGCGGCAGCGTGTGTCGAACAAGGTCGGCAATCGCCTCCTCGGAGCGGCGATCCATATCGGTCACGAGGTTCTTGACTCCCTTGAACTCGATGGTTCGCTGCTGCTCCAGTCCCTGGCGGAGGATCGCCCCGGCCTCCTTCGCGGCCCGCAGTGCCACCTCACGTATCGCGTCGATTTCCATTGCGCCTCCTGGTGAAATCGAGTGTAGTCTACCATATCCATCCGATGCTGTCGAAGCCTTCGCTGTCCGATCAACGCATTGTCCCGGACCGATCGTGGTGATAATATGGGGCGAGGGCCCCGGCACAACGTATTACGCGTACCAGACCTGTTCGCGGAGGTGAGGGCGATGGCTATCGTCTGGAAGTGCCTCATCTGCGGCTACCATCAACAGGGCGATCGGCCGCCGGCGCACTGTCCGAACTGTGGCGCGCCGAGAGAAGAGTTCGTCCTTGTGGAGGAGGACTGAGAAGTGTTGAAGCGTTTTCAGAATCGGCCGAGGAGGAATGGCGTCTCATGAGCCTGCCGCCAAGGCTCGTACTACCTGATATGAGGCAGCAAATGCTCGAAAAAGAGGAGCTGCAGAAACTCCTGGACTTCGCCGTCGAAGCGGCCCGGCAGGCCGGCGAGATTACGATGGAATACTTTCAGACCCCTCTTGCGCCAGAGCGGAAACCGGACCGCACTTTTGTGACGGTGGCCGACCGCAAAGCCGAGGAGAAGCTCCGAGCGCTGATCCGACAGGCCTACCCGGACCATGGCATTCTTGGAGAGGAGTTCGGCGAGCAGCAGAGCGACTCCGGCCGGACCTGGATCATTGACCCGCTCGACGGGACCGCCTCTTTCCTCCACGGCGTTCCGCTCTTCGGCGTCCTGCTTGGACTGGAGGTCGATAGAGAGGTCGTCCTGGGGGTGGCGAATTTCCCCGCGCTGGGCGAGATGGTTTGGGCCGGCAGTGGGATGGGCTGCTTGTGGAATGGGCGGCGTGCAGCGGTCTCCGGCGTGGATGGCCTGAAAGAGGCGCTACTTCTGTACACCGACGGCGCCGGCTTCGAGCCGTGTGGACGGGAGCCCGCCTTCCGTCATCTGATCGCCGCCACGCGGATGCACCGGAGTTGGGGCGATTGTTACGGCCACATCCTGGTCGCAACGGGACGGGCGGAGGTGATGCTCGATCCGGTGATGAGCATCTGGGACTGCGCAGCCCTGTTGCCGATCCTGCGGGAGTCTGGAGGAACCTTCACAGACTGGGAGGGGCGGCCAACTATCCGTGGTGGGAATGCCATCTCCACGAATGGGCGGCTGCTCGATCAGGTGATGCAAGTTGTCAGGAAGAGGAACTAATGACGCGCCTGTCGGGTTCCTGTATCTCGACCTATAAAACTAAAACGGGCGCCCCCTCCCGATCCGAGAACGCCCGTCGAGATGCCGTAATAGGCGATCATCTCTCTGATAGCTTGCCTCGTTCTCTCTCCATCGCCTCCTTGCCGGCCTGGTAGGCGGCGGTGAGAATTGTCTTTTTTTCTTCAAAGATTTCTTTGCCTGCCCCGAGCGCATCCTCGACCCGGTCTTTGACATCCTCAACGAGATCGGTACTTCGATCCTTGACGTCTGTCGCGAGACCTCTGAGGCGAGTGCGGGTTTGCCGGCCTCCATCCGGAGCGAATAGCAGCGCCACACTTGCTCCAAGCGCGCCGCCAATGATAAACGCGAGGGCAACAGATGCAGGGGCACATCCTCGTTCTTCACTCATGTCCGTCACCTCCTTCCCATGAGCCTTACGATGAGCGTCTTCAGGCCGACCCGAAGGCCGGTCGTAAAGGCAGCGCCAGTGATCAGCTTCGGAAAGACGAAGTGCTGTACCAATTGATTCGCGTCGCGTACGGTCTGCCCCGCTTCGGCAATCGCGTCAACCGTCCCGCCCATTTTCTCCATCCCACCAGCAACCTGGTCAGAGATACGATTGAGGTTCCGAATGACCTCCTTCAGTTCCACCAGCGTCGGCCGCAATTCAAGCTCAACCACCTTGAGATATTCCTCTGCCTGCCTGGCAATCCGCTGAAGCTGCATGAGCGCAAGGATCATGCCGCACACCAGGAGGAAAAATAGACCCACAATAGACCACAACGCATACTGTGCTGAGGGCATCGCTTATCCTCACGGAAGATCTACCGAACAATAACCTCACTGTAACAAAGGCCTCGGATGAGGTCAAGAGTTAGATTATGTCCCGGCCCAAAGACAGGAAGGTCTAGTCACACGCGGTGTCGCCCCCCGGATATCTCTCTCGACGTTCCCGCTCGTTCAAGCTGATCCCCGAAGGCACCGCATTTCGTCATCACTTCGAAAATTCCCAGTCCCCATCCTTATAGTCCCTCGCACCTCCCTTTGCAGAGAGAGACTCGAAGGACCACGGTTGACCCACCCGCGCGCTTGACACTCGTCTGCCTCTCAGTTAAGGTCAAATGAGAGGAGATGCAATGAATCTGGAGTCCCATCACATGAGTAAAGAGGCGCCAGCGCGGCACACCAATCGGCTGATCTGCGAGACCAGCCCCTACCTCCTGCAGCATGCCCATAACCCGGTGGACTGGTACCCCTGGGGAGAGGATGCGCTCCGCCGGGCCAGGGAGGAGAATCGCCCGATCCTGCTCAGCATCGGCTACTCTTCGTGTCATTGGTGCCACGTGATGGCGCATGAGTCGTTCGAGGACGAGGCGATTGCCGAGCTGATGAACCAGCACTTCGTCTGCATCAAGGTCGATCGGGAGGAGCGACCCGACCTCGATGCGATCTACATGGCGGCTACGATGGCCCTGAATCAGGGGCAGGGCGGGTGGCCGATGACCGTCTTCCTGACCCCAGACCTGCAGCCGTTCTTTGCGGGGACCTACTTCCCGCCCAGGAACGGGTTAGGTCGCACGGGATTCCCGACGATCCTCAAACGGATTGCGCAGGTCTGGCGCGAGCAACCCGACGCCCTGCGGACCCAATCGGCCGAGATCACCGAGCACTTGCGTGGGACTCAACGCCAGCCCGGTCCGCTGCCGGTGGGATGGGCCGAGATCGCTGCCGCCGTCGCCCACTTCGCTTCAACCTTCGATCCCACGTTCGGCGGATTCGGCGCCGCCCCCAAGTTCCCGGCCGCGGCCGCCTTGTCGCTCCTGCTGCGCCATCACCGGCGCACCGGCGATGCCCACGCCCTGCAGATGGTCCGAACGACGCTGGATGCCATGGCTCTGGGCGGGATCTACGACCATATTGGCGGCGGCTTTGCCCGGTACTCGACCGACGAGCGCTGGCTGGTCCCTCACTTTGAGAAGATGCTCTATGACAATGCACTGCTCACCAGGACTTATCTCGAGGCCTTTCAGGTGACCGGCGACCCGTTTTATCAGCGGATCGCGAGCGAGGTCCTTGATTACATCCTGCGTGAGATGACCGCGCCGGAGGGAGGATTTTACTCCGCCACGGACGCCGACTCGGAGGGGGTAGAGGGGAAGTTCTACGTCTGGACGCCGGCCGAGATCGACACGATCCTGGGCGAGGAGGAGGCACGTCGGTTCTGCGCCTATTACGACATCTCGGAGAGCGGCAACTGGGAGAGCAAGTCCATTCCCAACATCCGGCGTACGGCCGTGCAGGTGGCGGCAAAGCTCGGGGTCACCGTTGAGGAACTGCAGGTCTCCGTCGATCGGGCACGACCCAAGGTCTATGAGGCCCGGCGGCGAAGGGTACCGCCCGGCCTGGATGACAAGATCCTTACCGCCTGGAACGGGATGATGATCAGCGCGATGGCCGAGGGGTACCGCGTCCTGGGCGAAAAGCGCTACCTTGACGCTGCTGTCTGTGCGGCGGATTTCTTGCTCCGCACCCTGGTCCAGCCAGACGGCCGGCTGCTGCGGACCTACCGGAACGGCTCGGCGCATCTGAACGCCTACTTAGAGGATTACGCCTATCTCTGCGAGGGGCTGATCGACCTGTACGAGACGGGCGGCGAGGCCCGCTATCTCCGTGAAGCCGTTCGGCTGGCCGAGCGCCTGCTGGCCGATTTCGTCGATGAGGAGAGCGGCGCCTTCTGTACCACGTCGCGTGACCACGAATGGCTGATCCTGCGCCATCGGGAGGGGACGGATGGCGCCACCCCCAGCGGCAACGCTGTGGCGGCCGCGGCGCTGGCACGGCTCTCGTTTCACCTGGACCGGGAGGAGTTGCGAAGGGCGGCGGAGCAAGCGATCAGCGCACATGGGAAGCGGATTGCCCTCTATCCGCACGCCTTCGCCAAGAGCCTCGCCGTCACGGATTTCCTCCTGGAGGGGCCGGTAGAGCTGGCCCTGATCGGTAGCCCGGGAGAGGCGGGATATGAGGCGCTACGCCGGGAGGTTGGCCGCCACTACCTGCCCAATCGGATCATGGCGCACCACGATCCGACCGAAAGCGAGCCACTCGATTTTCCTCTGGTGAAGGGGAAAGGGTTGGCGGATGGCCAAGCGGCGCTCTATATCTGCCGGAACTTCACCTGCCAGGCCCTGATCACTGACCCCGCGCGGGCGGCCGAGGCCCTCAGCATGTCCGAGCGACCTTCGGCCGGCGACACCCACTCAGTCGTCGGATCCTTCCTGGCTGGTCATGCGACTGAAGCCGGTACGGCTGCGTACGCCGCCCGCTTTGCCTCATCGGGCTATACGGCGCTCGGATTGACCGGTCTCATCACCAGCAAACTGGGCTTCGGCGGGTACCGGATCGACGACGACACTCGCGAGCACTACGAGGCCCTGAAGAAAGCGCTGCTTGAAGGGTGCAATCTGATCGACACTTCGACCAACTACATGGATGGCGGCAGCGAGCGGTGTGTCGGAGCCGTGCTCGGCGAGCTGGCGCGGGCCGGAAAGCTGCGCCGTGAGGAGGTCGTCGTGGTCTCCAAGATCGGCTACGTGCAGGGGGAGAATCTGGAGCTGGCGCAGCAGCGGGAAGCGGCGGGAGCGCCGTTTCCGGAGATGGTGAAATATATGGACGGCTGTTGGCACTGCATCCATCCCGAGTTCCTGCGCGACCAGCTTGAGCGGTCCCTCACGCGGCTGCAACTCGATACCCTCGATGTCTGCCTGCTGCACAATCCCGAGTACTTTCTCACCGACACCAAACATCGTGGACACGGCGACTTAGAGTCAGCTCGCGACGAATTCTACCGACGGCTGCGCGAGGCGTTTGCGTTCCTTGAGACCCAGGCGGCAGCCGGTACGATCCGATGGTACGGCGTCTCTTCCAATACCGCCGTGTCACCTGCCGTTGATCCGGAGGCGACCTCGCTGACCCGGATGCTGGCTGCGGCGCGTGAGGCTGGCGGACCGGATCACCGCTTCCGGATCCTCCAGCTTCCGATCAACCTGTTCGAGGCGGGCGCGCTGCTCACGCGAAACAACGGGCCGGACAATAAGCAGACGGTGCTGGAGACCGCGTCGGCGGCCGGGACCGGCGTCTTAGTCAACCGGCCGCTCAATGCCATCGTCGGCAACCGGATGGTCCGCCTGGCGGCGACCCCAAGCCGGCGTGTCGCTGACGCGATCTCGGCGGCCATCGATCCGCTCCTCCCAGAAGCGGGCCGAGGTGAGAGCCTGTCCAGGAAGGCGCTGTGGATTTTGACGAGTACCCCTGGCGTCAGTTGCGTCCTGAACGGCATGCGCACTCCAGCCTACGTCGATGACTCGCTCGGCGTCTTGTCCTGGCCCCCGCTCGCCGATGTCGTTCCGATCTATCAGGCCGTGGCGCGCCTCAAGTCGCTTGACGTGGACCGGCTTAGCAGATAGCCTGAATCGTACAGTGAAAACGGAGACTCTACGATGTTGTCTGAGATGCTAATAAGACGCGAACATGCGCTGCCGGGGTATATCCCGCCCCACAGACGGGACAGGCGACGCGCCGACAGCTACCTGAAGACGCAGGAGACTCGCCAGAAGGAGAAGGCAGCGCTCGAAGCGCAAATGGAGGCGAATCGGCTGAAGCGGGTGGAGTTCTGGAAGCAGAACGGCTACGTGTGGCTACTTCGACTTGACCGTTACGCAACCTGGAAGGAGAAACACTCGACCTATCAGGCGCTTGCGGAAGAACGGGTACAACTCGTTGAGAAGCTTCGGCAGAAGGCCATAGATCTTTCCCGTAGCCCTGAGGACAAGGACGGTGACGGCCTGGTCGATACCGATCAATACCCGGATAAGATCGGCCAGAAGAGGGCCAAGCCGGCCTGGATTGCGCTGGTGGACCCGGCCAACTGCTCCGGGTGCAGTGGCCACGATGTCAAGCCGGGGGAGTGGGTGACGCCATGTCAGTCGGTCTGTCCCGTGGATTGCATCTCACACCTGACGCCTGAACAGATCCAGATGCATGGGTACGACCGGAGTGTCCACGCCTATGTGCCACCGGTTCAGATCCGGTTCGATGAGTGCATCGGCTGCGACAAATGCGCCCAGGCCTGTAACCGCGACGCCTGGAACGCCGTCACTATGGTCAGGACCGAAAAGCTCGAGGAGTTTTTCGGGATCGCCATCAGCACCAAGTACCCGGGCCGCGCCTCCAACGATATCGACTTCGCCAGGCTCGACCAACTGACGGATGAGGAGTTCTGCAGCCTCTATACGACGGTATGACCCCGCCCTTCAATACCTGATCCCGAAGCCCGACTCACCCTTGGGCTCCCCCCAGACGACCTCAACACCGTTCACTCGCGCGGCCGGTGGGCCGTGCCGACACCAGGCGATCAGTGCCTCAACAGCTGGCTTGTCGCCCTCGAACACCGCCTCAACCCGGCCATCCGACGTATTCCGCACCCAACCGGCGATACCGGCGGCCGCCGCCTCATCGACCGTATAGGCGCGGAAACAGACACCTTGGACCCGCCCCGAGATCAAAACATGGGCCCTGACGTACTTGTGCTCTGCCATTATCCCGTTCCTATTCGGAAACCAATACGCTTCGCCACAGGCGCCGGTAGTATCGATCCAGGGCCGCGTTGGAGCCGATCAACGTCAACGAGCGCGCCACGATGCCATAGACGGCGCCACGCGGGACCTTGATCACCATACCTGGATCCAGCAGATTGGGCGATCGTTCGAGTAGCGCCAGCGTCTTGAGGCCGATGAATAGGGGCCAGACACAGGCCAGGCGCATTCGGACTTCGTGCCGTGGGATTGCCAGGGTATAGGCCCAGCCTTCCTGGTAATGCTCGAGGGTCAGCGCCAGGAGGGAGTGTAGCAACGGTTTGACCTTCTTCGCGGTGGTTGGGTCGAGCAGATCAGCGGGCTGCAGGTCAAGCGGTTCCAGCTCCTGCCTGGGGAGATAACAGCGGCCAATGCGGAGGTCCTTCGGAAGGTCACGCAGAACGTTGGTCATCTGAAGCCCCTTCCCGAACCGGACGCCACGTTGCCTCATCAACTCCCGATCCCAACGGGCAAGGGAGGGGCGATGTGCCAGGTGGATGTCGGTCCAAAACTCCCCCGCACACCCAGCCACGTAGTAGGTATAGCGGTCCAAGTCGGCTCGGGTCTCCAGCGCGACGAGGTGACCTTCATCCTCTCCGGGGAAGGTAGTCAGATCCATGACCATTCCTTCCGTCAGGGTGAGGACCACGCCGCGGACCATCGCTTGGTCGGACGGACCGAGGGAAGAAAGGATAATAAACCCTTCCTCGAGACGGGTGAGCAGTTCCCGTTCGGCCGCCACCTGCTGGCGTTCTCCCAGCGCTTCTGTGATCGCTGGGAGCCGTTCGGCCCTTCCTTCCCTGATTGCGTCCCGGAACAGCTCGAGGTACTTCAGGCGGTCGGCGCGGCTGATGAGGGTGGTATCGGCGATAGTATCTGCCGCTCGGGCGAACAGATAGGCCAAGCCGATCGGCCGCCGCAGATCGCCTGGAACCGCGCTCAGGGTCAGATAGAATGAGCGACTGACCCGCTTGAGGAGCGGGCCGAGCAGGTCTTGATGCTTCATCGCGGCGGGCGGTTCGGCTAGGCTGACCACAGGCGGGGCTAATCCAGGTCGATGTCCCGGGTGGGCCGGGCGACCGGTTCGTCTTTGGCCTTCTTGAGCAGCTCCTTGAACTTCCGTT
This sequence comes from Candidatus Methylomirabilota bacterium, assembly GCA_028870115.1. Classification (NCBI taxonomy): domain Bacteria; phylum Methylomirabilota (SeqCode); species Candidatus Methylomirabilota bacterium. Next base: position 78,657 of record JAGWQH010000102.1, on the reverse strand, counting down.
CCAAAAGCTTACCCTTTTCCTTTTCCGCTTCCATCGACTCCTTGAAGCGCGCCTCCCGCCGGCCCGCCTCACCCTTCAGCTCCTCGACGGCAGTCTTCAGATCCGTAACGATCTCTGCCTTCGGCGGCGGCTCGTGATGTAACACTGCGCCAAGCTCAGGGTCAACGGTGAGCTTCGCTTGGCAGCACGGACAGATCACCTCGATGGTGAGCTTCGATCCTTCGCTCATACTGCACCCTCAATGCGTGCTTGACCACACGAAACACTAGCACACTGCACATACCAATGCAAAAACGGGTCGGCAGGTATGGCAGGCGGGTGGCGCCAGGCCTAAAGAGGACTACTCGGCCTTCCTGCTTCGGTACAGGCGAACGTGTACCTTCTCAATCGTGGCCAGGCCCTCCGTGATGTCGTCATCGATCAGATCGAGAAATGCATCGAGCTTCTCGCGGCTGTCGACAATCTCCACGACAACCGGCAGATCGAGCGACAGCCGTTCGATCTTGAACGTATGAAGTCGGCTGTGCGCGCCGTATCCCATCAGCCCTCGAAGCACTGTCGCGCCGGCCAGCCCCTGTTCGCGCGCCTTGAGTACGACCCACTCGTACAACGGCTTCCCGGAGTGACGGTCGCTTTCGCCAATGAAGATCCGGAGCAGGTAGCCTTCCTGAGGGAGCATCATCACCTCACCTCCAGACGGTGTGCGCCGTCGTCCGACCGACCCAGACCGCCCCGATCGCCAACACCGCATGGGTCAGCAGATTTATGGCGGCGAACGCCCACTCGCCGTCACGCAGCAGGTTGACCGTCTCGTTGCCGAAGGTCGAGAAGGTCGTGAACCCGCCCAGTACACCGATCACCACCAACGCGCGCGCCTCCGGTGACAGGAAGCCGCGCGCTTCTGCCAGCTCGGAAAGGCCTCCGATTACGAAGCAGCCGATTACGTTGACTGCCAGGGTGCCAAAGGGGAATATTTCGCCCGTCCGATCCTGAATGTACCCACTGACCAGGTAGCGGGCGACCGAACCGAGAAACCCCCCAATGCCTACGAGCAGAACCTTCCCCACGATGCCTCGTTTGAAGTAGTTCAGCTAATGGATGCGCCGGTCAGCCTGACTTGCCCTGGCTTCTGCGGTGTCACACGACACACTAGCACACTGCACATGCCTTTGCAAAAACGGGTCGGCTAAGTTCATCCGAGCCCCGAGCCTCTCGCCGCACCTCTCTGCCGGCGCTCTTTCTGCAGCTGACGGAGCTTCATCCACCTGAAAACCCGGTCTCGGTATATGTAGAGTGCCGCGAGCCCTGCCACCGCCAAGAAGAGTAGGGCTAAAAAGGTGCCATAGTGGGCGGTACGAATTTCCCTTCCCTGCATGGAGAGGAGCCAGGTGCCAGGGATGCGGCCCACAGTGCTCAGCAAAAAGAAGGTGCGAAACGGCAGCGGACTAGCGCCGAGGATGTAGCACAGGAAGTCCTTCGGGAAGCCGGGGAAGAGAAAGAGCAGGAAGGTGACCAGCTTCCCCTGAGACCGTGTAATAAAGTAAAACTTATAGTACGTCTCCGGTGTGATGATGCGGCGGATAAAATGATGTCCCAGCCATCGGCCCAAGCCGAAGGCGAGACAAGAGCCGATGGTCAGGCCAATAGTGGAGTAGAGGAAGCCTCCGAAGGTCCCGAAGAGATATCCGCCAATGATGCCTGTCGCCTCACCAGGGATCGGCGCCGCCACTACCTGGAGGATCTGGAGCCCGATGAAGATGAGAGGTCCATACGGGCCGAAGGTTTTGATGTACCGGGCTACAGCCCCTTCGTCCGTGTAATAGGTGAGCAGTTCTCGCCATCCATCCAGCGAAACCCAGCCCACAGCAAAAACAAGGGCGATAGTTCCGCTCACAATGACCGCGAGCAGGCTGGTTTTCTTCATCGATGACGGCTTCTCATATGGTGTGAACCGAGTAGGCGCACCTCAAAAGCAATAGCTCCTACCGAAAGGAGCCCTTCGGCAGGAGTTATGAATCCCGGATGGGTCAGCGGGATAATTGATTCGGCGAACTCCGTCGCCGCGATTGACTGGTCTGCGAACCGGATACCGAACAGGTCAAAAGCTGTCACGTCAAGGCTAAACTAGCCCTTCGATGTTTCCTGATGTGGTCCACTCATGGTCTTCTCATCAAACAGGGTAATCTTCCAGGCTCCATCGACCAGATCGACGAAGAGGGAGGCTGTTTTGTAAATAGGCTCACCCTCTTTTTTCTTGATAGTGATTTCATACAGTGCGTACGAATGCTTTCCCTCTCTACTCTGTTCCTTCAGGTTGTACGAGACCTCCTGTTCTCCGGCAGCCTCTGCGGGAGCATGGATCTTCTCAGCCGTGTCAGGTGTCGCCAACGCCTTCGCCTCCTGAAGGTTCCCTTTTTTATAGTACAGATCCATGAACTGCCCTGCCACGTCTAGGGGATTCCCTTTCCCTTCCCCGCCCCCTCCTCCTCCGCAGCCGGCAAGGAAAGCTAGGGTCAAGACGAGCACTCCTGTCACCACATTTCTCAGCTTCACTGTTACCTCCATAGAAAGTTAAAGAGTTCAGATAGGCTCCTGTTGTTCTACATACCCTTTCCTGTTCGGACCTCTCTCTACCGGAATCACCGTTCACCCCTCGTGCTCGTCTGAAAAACAAAAACTCCTACCGAAAAAATCCATCGGTAGGAGTTATCAATCCCGGATGCAGCACCGGGACACTTATACGGCGAACTCCATCGCCTATCTTTTAATGTTTTATATCAGACGCCTTTCCGGCTGTCAAGTCCCCAAAACAGAGATAAGTATGTGACGATCCGCGTACATACCGGAGACGGTCCCTTCGCCCGCCCCGAGTTTACGAATACTCCCATCTTCCCGCACGACGTTAGGTGAGCGAACAAGCATCAAATTGAGACTCTCTTGGTACTCGTAAATGAAACCAACGATCTCTGCAATCAAAAGCGGCGTCTTCCGCCATGCGAAGACTGGCCCGCCGCCCAGTCCACCTAAAGAGCCCCAGACCTTGCCATACTTGAACTGAGTGATGCAATCGTCGACCTGAACAATCGTGACGATTACATCATCGCGAACCGGAAGGACCTCCCCCCGCGCCTGCGCTGTACGAATAGAAACGAAGATGGTGTAGGTCCTTTTGGTCTCGCCAAGTACCCGGAAACCCAGCGAGGCACAGCACGTCGTCTTTCGAGACATCACGAGGTGGCCAGGCTGTGGGGTGAACGAAATTCGCTTCCGTGAGGTCAGCAGCCCTGTCAACAAAAGGAGTGAGATCAATGATGGCGAGGTCACGATCCTGATCTTCGCTTATGACATGTCGATCAGGATCTATTCGTATGGGACCGAACTGGAAAAAGGTCTCGCGCTCTAACTTGAGCTTTCAAAAGCCATTCAAGACGTGATGGCAAGTGACACCGAGGAGCCTGTCTTGAGCCTCAGAAGCGTTGCCGACCCGTTTCTGATGAATGCCGCGTGTGAAGAATTTGGCGAATCACCAAAGATCACGGGCACAGCGAATCTGATGGGGTACTTGCTGATCTCATCAAAAAACGCATTTGTGAAAGAGACTTGGTTCAACGGCCAACTCCCACCATCGATTAAGTTCTAGCATCTACAATTTTTTAAGGTGCACAACGTCATCAATGAAGGGCCACGTCAGCGGCGCGTAGCGATGCTTCTTCAACGCCCCGTGGCCTCCCGACGGCGCTAGCACTGCGCATCGCGCACCTCCCCCATCGTTGGGTTCTGGTGTCCACTTTAATTGGGGGATGTACTCGGTCCGATCAAGCGGCCCTTACGTGACCGAGCCCTGAGGAGGCTGTCTCACATTGCGGAGTTCCTTGTGTTAGGCTCAGCCATCCACAAACCCCCTCTTTCAAAACATCCCCCAATGCTTTAAGAGTAGCACAAAACCAATGATGATCAGTGGCACTACTACTGGCAACAACTCTGGCCACCCCATATGTTCCATCGCTCAACCCCTTTCGTGATGTCGTCCGACTATTAAATGGATTGATCAATCCCTCTCCATCAACTGGTTTCGTAGTCAGGACAGATTCCGTAGTCTTATTCGGTACCCAGCAAGCAATTTGCGCCTGTTGCTGTTTGCGCTGCGCTCCATTGGTATCGTCAGCCGTCGCTGATCATCGCCTAAAACACAAAAACTCCTACCGACAAGATTCTTTCGGTAGGAGTTATCAATCCCGGATGCGGCTCAGGGATACTTATACGGCGAACTCCATCGCCTATCTTTTAAGATCTTATATCAGGCGCCCTTCCGGCTGTCAAGCTGAAACGCAGCCGGAGCGTCATTGTAGATGGCGGCCCAACCGGCAGGATCCTGGAAGAGGCGAATGCACTTGATCCGTCGATCCTCGGCCAGGGTGAACCAATGGCGGGTACCCGCAGGCACGGTAATCAGATCACCAGGACCGACAGTCAGCTCGACGCAGCGGCCACTCCGCCCACGGATCGTGAAGATACCGTGGCCGTCAACCACGAATCGGACCTCGTCCTCGCTGTGGTGGTGCTCACGGCTGAACTTGCCGAGCAACGTCTCCAGGTCGGGGGTCTTGTCGGAGAGGACCACGACATCGGCCGCAACATATCCCCCTTCGACCTTGAGCGATTCCACCTCCTTTTTGAATACCGCCAGAATCTCCGTCTTTTCAGCCTCGGTCAGGGCGTAGTTGTCCCTCAATCCACTTCGCAGTTTCGACACATCCCAGTTGCGGTAGAGGAGGCCCTCCCCTTCGAGAAGCCTCACCATCTCGACCGGATCTTCGATGCACCGGTTATCAGGGTATAGCTTGATCGCCGCCATGTTTAGCCTCCCGCAATACTCTCTTGCCCTGTCTCGGTCGGCTCGTTAGGGCCACCCTTTCGATCGCTCTTCTGGGCTGGCACAAGGCCTGCCCCCACAGTCCACCACCGGAACAGGTACTCCCACACGAACTCAAAGGCTTCGACGTGCCGCTTGGCCTCGAACGGGTTCGCGCCCCAGGCATACAGTCCATGGCGCCGGATCAATACCCCAGGGACCCGCGGATCGGTGATCCGCGAGACCATGGCGTCTGCCAGGGCAGGCAGGTGAAAGAGATTCTCCACAATAGGAACCCGGATCTCAGTCGCCTCCTCCCAGATGTCGAGCGCCTTGAGCATCTCAAGATCCCGGAGCGCAACCTCACCCCGGGAGAAGAACAGCTCCGCGATCAGGTTGTTCCACACGGTATGCACGTGCAAGACGCAGCCACACCCCGTAGCCTCGTAGATGCGGGCATGCACCACAGCCTCGGACGAAGGGTGTAAAACCCCGGGTTCCACAGGCTGCAATGCATCATCCACGAGGAGGAAGTCGGCTGCCGCCATCGACGCCTTATCCCGACCACTGGCGGAGACGGTCAGTAGGAGCGGCTCGCCCGTAGCGCTGACCCTGGCCGACAGGTTACCGCTTGTCCCGGGGAACCATCCCCGCCGGGAAAAGTCGGCTGTGATCTCGGCCAGGGCCGTCCGGGCTTGCTCTGTTGCGTGGTGCGCCATCGTCATCGGTGTACTTCGATCCCTATCCGATCGAGCACCGCCATGACATCATAGAACGTCTCAAACGGCTTATAGGGGATCCCGGCCTCCCGGCACTTGACGGCCAGCAGATCGCGAGCCACCACCAGGTCGGCCAGCTTGGCCGCCTGCAGGTCCGTGACGCCGTCCCCTACCACCACCCTGTGGTATCGCTCGGGCGGAAAGCGCCGCATGATGCTGGGTTTACACATCCCGCAATCGGCCTGACACTGCTCGTCGCACACGTGAGGCCAGAGGATACGTACCGTAGGGCCGCTGCAGTCGCTGCCGTTACAGTAGATCTGGTCCCGTGATAGGATCCCCTCCAGAATGGGGTAGATGAAGAAGTCAACCCCGCCGCTGGTCAGCAGAAATCGATGGCCATGGACCCGACAGTACTCCAGAAACTCTCGAAACCCGCGCCGCATGGTGGTGATCCGTCGAGCATACTCAACCATCTCCGGGACCCGACATGACGGAATCTGGGCAAAGATGTAGCCGACCCCCTCCCGCACGCTCATCGTTCCGGCAATGATCGCGTCGCGCACCGCCTCCCATCCTGACGGCCCGAAGGCCTGGAAAAGAGAGACTATGACCTCCTGCTCAGCAGCGGTCCCGTCAAAGTCGCAGAAGATAACCACCTGCCTACTCAACTGGAAACCCTTTGGGGATTCGGGGCTTGCCGCCACCCCACTGGTCAAGGGCCGCCCGCAGATCGCTGCTTCCTGTGGCTGCCTGTTCCAGAGGAACGCTGGCCACGGTGGCGGCTATCGCCGCACGGAAGGCCCGCCCGCCGGCAGCCGCTCCGCCCGGATGGCCGTGGATGCCGCCGCCGGCATTGATCACAACATCGAGGCCGAAGTCATCCATCATGTGCGGTACCAGGCCCGGATGGATCCCCGCGGACGGGACCGGAAAGCTCGGGCGGTGGGGCAGCAGGCAGCCGTGATCCGTCAGTCGCGCAGCCAGATCCATGGCCGCGGACCGCTCCAAGGCCATCCCGCCGTAGGGGGACGGGAATAGGACCAGATCGGCCCCGGCCAGTCGCATCAGGGTTCCCAGCAAAAGCGGCGCAGCGATGCCGTAGTCGTCAGACGGGTAGAGCGCTCCGGCCAGCGCTGGATGGGCCACGAGCGGGACGGTGATCTCGGGATCCTCGGCCAACCGCTGCAGGAGATCAAATCCGTAGGGCAGGACATTAATGAGCAGCGCAGTCGCTCCAAGCCGGATCGCCCGTCTGGCCTTCTCAGGCAGCCGATGCACCGGGCCGGTCAGGTTGATCGCATACAGCACCCTCTGGCCCGTCTCTCGCCGCGCCCGCTCCGCCGCCTGCAGGCATACCTCCAAGCGCTGCTCGAAAGGGGCGTCTGCATCGTTGAAGAAGATCTCGTCGTCCTTGATCAGGTCCACGCCGCCCAGCGCCTGCTGAAAAAAACCCTCGGCCAGTTCGGCAAGCGTGAGGCCCACACAGGACTTGAAGATACTCATGAGCAATGGCCGGCCGTGCACTCCGAGCCGGTCGCGAACCCCTTCCACCCCCAGCTTCGGCCCGGCAAAGGCGGCCGCGAAAGTCGGCGGCAGGGTGAGATCCAACAGACGGATCTTCCCGTCCATGGACAGCTTGCCGAAGGTGGCCGTCAGCAGCGCGGGCAGATCGGGCGTAAGATTGACGAGAGGGTAGGCGATACAAATCAGGCCCCCCTCTACCGTCACCACGCGGCCGGCGTGCCGCTGAAGTGCCGCCTGTCTCTCGGCGGGCAGGCCGGGCCAACTGCCGACCGTCATGCCCAATGCGATCGTCTCGGCCTTCTTCGTCCAATCGCCTCCGCCGGCGAGACGATAAGTCGCAATGACGTAATCGTTCCAGGTGTCGTTCACGTCCCCGCGTCCTCCCAGTGTACCGTCCCTAACGCTTCTTTACATACTCCGTTCGCCCTGAGCCTGTCGAAGGGTCAATAACACCAATAAGTTCCGCCTATAGATTCGAAAAGCCTGCCCTGAGTCCGGTCGAAGGGCCTGTCCTGAACAAGCACCCCAGCCGTTTCCTTCGACACGCTCAGGACGAACGGCTGGGGTGCTGAAGGGCTTACCATGAACGGATTGCACACGAACTTGCTGGGCACCACACTGGGAGCCTCCATTCCAAATACGTACAGTCCTGTTTGCACGCGAAGGAGAATAGCACACGAACCTTCCGGGTTCAATTTACCAATGTTGTCAGTAGTGTCCCAACGTTGAATCCGGAACGTGTGTTAACCTACTGATAACGCTGAGGTCGTATCCCACAATGACATTTTTCGATTTGAAATTCTTTGCTCCGAACGGCCATACTTCCGCAACCGTGTGGAAGGAGGTGGCCGATGAATGTCGGAAGGACGGTCTTTGCCCAACTGATGGACTTTGTCCCTACGTACGAGTTTCGCCAATGCGTCGAACGCTACCACGGCAATTACAAGATCAAGAGCTTTTCCTGCTGGGATCAGTTCCTCTGTATGGCCTTTGCCCAACTGGCTTACCGAGAGAGTCTCCGGGACATCGAAGCGTGTCTGCGGGGGGCCAGGGCCAAGCTGTATCACATGGGGATCCGGGGCACCGTTGCCCGCAACACGCTGGCCCACGCCAACGAGACCCGCGACTGGCGCATCTACGCCGACTTCGCTCAGGTGCTGATTCGCACGGCCAGAGCCCTGTATGCCGACGAGACGTTCGGCGTGGAGTTCGACCAAACCGTGTACGCCCTCGACGCCACGATCATCGACCTGTGTCTGTCGGTGTTTCCCTGGGCCAAGTTCCGCAAGCGCAAGGCAGCGGTCAAGCTCCACACCCTGTTGGATCTGCGGGGCAACATCCCCGTGCTCATCCACATTACGCCCGGCAACCGGCACGAGGTCAAGCTCCTCGATACACTCGCCATCGAGGCTGGGGCCATCTACCTCATGGACCGGGCCTATCTGGATTTTGCGCGGCTGTACCGGGTGCATCAGTCGCACGCCTACTTCGTGATGCAGGCCAAGCGCAATCTCGTCTTCAGGCGTCTGTATTCCCAACCGGTGGACAAATCGACCGGGGTCCAGGCCGACCAAATCATCACCGTCGCCGGCTTTTACTCGCACAGAGACTACCCCGAGAAGCTCCGCCGTATCCGGTACTACGATGCCGAGACCAAGCGGCGGCTCGTCTTCCTGACCAACCAGTTCTCCCTTCCCGCCCTCGTGATTGCGCAGCTGTACCAATGCCGCTGGCAGGTCGAACTCTTCTTCAAATGGATCAAGCAGCACCTGCGAATCAAAGCCTTTTATGGCACGACCGAGAACGCCGTCAAGACTCAAATTTGGATCGCGATCTCCGTGTATGTGCTCGTCGCCATCGTCAAGAAACGCCTGCAACTGGATCGGAGTCTCTACACAATTCTACAGATTTTGAGCGTGACCCTTTTCGAGAAAACGCCCATTGAACAAGCGCTTGCGCTGGTCGATTACGAAACGCCAGAGAGCGATGACGCTAACCAATTGATTTTACGCCTCTGACGTTGGGACAGTAGTGAGTCACCCACACAATTTTCGGAAGACGTAAAATTCTTGACACGTTCAGCCACCTGTTCAATACTTCGGCCTATGCTTTTTTGAGCAGCCCGGTAGTTTCAGGAGGTAGATACTTATTTACGCCCGTAGCAATCAGCGCGGAAGATCATTCGGCTTTATTGAGGGTTTTCGCACCCTCAAAACCCCGCGCAATGAGCGTCTTCACCCGCAGGCTTACGCCGTAGTCCTCGGCGTCGCGCTTGATAAGCGACTTAGAGTCTCGTATGGCTGCACACGAAGTGGACATCACTTTGCCAACTCGCGAACTCGGTCGTGCTGACGCAATTTTCGACGTTAGAGCGGATGGCACCACACTATTGAATCTTGCATAAGTAATGCAACAGCGGATGTCTTCATTCCGTTCGTGGTGAGCCAGTCGAACCCTGAACGGATCAGCCTTCGACAGGCTCAGGCCGAACGGGTAAGTGTGTAATTCGTGTACCATTACTTATGCTAGACTCAATAAGAGCTTTACACATCTCGCGTGGTGCCGTAGTCTGGTTTCCGTCGGGGATCAAGTATGGCTACAAGCTTAGCTGGTCGAAATTCAATGACCTGATGTAAGAACACGGTTACAGAAGCGAAGCGAGGTAGGGTCTACATGCCACGAGAAGCAAGACTTTTCCAGGAGTCGGACGGAAGCGTTGCCGAAGCATACCTTTTGCTTCTGGCCCAAGGCACCAACATTCCCGCATCGTGGATCGACCGATCGAAGGAATCACGCAAGAATCGGGAAGAGCTACTCGCCGAGCTTCTTCACGACAACAGCCTTGACGCAGTCGAGCCTCTCCGCGATTGGGAGTTGGCCTATCGCAAAGAATGCTTCTATCGTGGTCTCCGCGCATTGCTCGAATTAAAGCGGGATGGTAAGACCACGCTCTGAGGCATATCGCTTGCGCGATGGCAAGGAAATACAGCTGCCGAACCCATTCATGTCCTGATGTTCATTGTGAGACGAAAAAAGGGTGCGAGGGTCGTTGCAGTTCAGGAAGAATCATTCATGCGCCGTGCAAGTCGCTCTTCAATAAGACACCTTGAACTTGCGCGGCAGCGCGTAGTTTCAGCATTCGCGACCCACTGGCGAAAGATCCTGCGGAGCCGCAAGGACATCGCCAAGGAGCGTGCGGACTTCTTCTTCGCGGGCTCGGCCTCGGCACGAGAGCGCCTTGCTCGCGACTTCTATGGTCGCGAGCACGCCCAGCAGATGGCGAGTCTGAGCACCACGGAGATCCGCGAGACGCTCAGCCCGTGGTTGGAGCACGCCCTGCAGTATTGGCTCGACGAGTATGACCACATCGGGGATCCAGAGGGGGACGACTTCCTTGCCGAACTGCCAACCGCCGAGTACGTAAGCATCGTCTGCCCCCACCATACCGGAAGTATGCTGATCGACCGATATCCCGGTGAACGGGTGTTTTACGACGACTTGTATGAGCGTATGCTTTCCGGCTGTTCGAGCGGAGGCGTACTTCGAATCTATAAGGCAACCGGTGAGCGATTCACTCCGTCCGAATCGCGATCAGCGCGTGCTGGTATCACGCGTGATCTTCGCGATGGTATTGCCAGCGCAGGGGATGATGATCCCTGGGTCTTCAACATGCAGTCCCAAGTTTATTGGAAAAGTGCGGGCTTCGAAAGCGAGGATCTCGAGCGCGTTGTGATTGTGGAAGTCAACATGAAAACGTCCAAACGTTTCGTAACAACCTCAAAACCCATCCATGAAGACCTTGTTAACCAATTGCTCTGCATGACGACCCGTGAACTCCGCGCGCTTGCGACGACTCTCTACCGTTCAGCCATATTTCCCATTCGTGATGAAAACGATAAAATCTTCCTCGCCGCGTCACTGGCGGCAGAGTACCCAAGCAAAGCAGTATCCTACCTTAGAACACATGCTTCATCACAACATAAAAATAATGCACCCTTTTTTAGATCTCCAGATAAAAAGGAACAGAAAAGAGAAAGACATCAAAAGGGAGGTAAAAAGGAGAAAAAGGCGTGTCCATGAAGAAGAGACGTTTACGAATCTCTGACAGGCCGTAGCCTTCCGACATTCCTTCGATAACTCATTCGGGTGCCGTGTTCCCTCCCGGCACCGATAAGGTCGTTCCAACTCCTGCCATACCCACACGATTTCCGGAAGTGCCCGTGGGGGATTATACCAAGGAATTGGCGCGGACGGGCCGGCTCGTGTGGGCACCTTTAAGAAAATGGGCTGCGCCACACCCTAGTCGGGTGCTATGCGTAGTATCTTCTCGAACAGAGGGACCAAGGGCGGCAACTCTTCCTGAACCGCCTTCCAGACAATTTCCCAATCGATCTGCTCGTAACCATGAACGATGCGGTTTCGCATGCCACGTATCTGTGGCCATGGGATCTCGGGATAAGCTGCCTCGACGGTTGGCGGGATGTGTCTGGCGGCTTCGCCGATAATCGTCAGATTCCACATAACGGCCTTCAGCGTCTTCGCGTCTTCGCAAAACTGATCGTAGCTCATGCCACTGATATAGCTCCGCGTCTCTGCGATAGCATCCAGGATATGCCGAATCCGAATCTTCCAACCTTGGGACTTAGAAGGCATTAATGGCTTCCGCGAGGATGCCGTCCTTGAATTCCGGCAGGACGGCCCGCGTCAGGACGAGATCAACCTTATTCACGCTAAGCAGCTTTTCGAGATACTGCTCCGTCCCGATGACGTGAAGGAGACCCACTGGCCGGTCAAACTCCACCAACAAATCGACGTCGCTGGTTTCAGTAGCTTCATCACGCACGACCGAGCCAAACAGCGCCAGCGACTTCACGCCAAACCGCTGCCGTAGCTCTTCCCGATGCTCGGCCAGGGTTTTCAGCGCCTCATCACGCTTCATCGCATGCTCCAGTCCTTTCCGCATCCATTCTATTCTATACCCACGACTTTCTCAAAGAGCCCAATAAGGCCGCCGCGTCATCAGCCCTGAGGGCGTGCTTCAAAGATCGCTGTGCCGACTCGAACCAGCGTGGCCCCCTCTTCGATGGCGATCTCGTAATCGTGGCTCATCCCCATGGAGAGGTGGCGGAGCGGGTATTCCGGACAGGCTCTAGCCGCCTGATCTCGTAGCAGCCGAAGTTTGCGAAAGAACGGCCGGACGTCCTGAGGATTCCTGCGAAATGGCGGGATGGCCATCAGGCCTTCGATAGCCAGATGTGTATACTGCTGGCAAGCCTGGAGCAGCGGCAAAAGGTCCTGTTCGAGAATACCGGTCTTGCTCGGTTCGCCTTCAAGGTTGACCTCTATGAGCACCCGGACCTGCTTCGCTAAGGCAGCCCCGTGGCGGTCCAGGGCAGCAGCCAACTTCACAGAGTCAAGCGAATGGATCAGTTCGAACAGCTCCGCGGCAGGCCGACTCTTATTCGTCTGTAAATGACCGATCAAGTGCCATCTGACCGGGAGCGAACTCAGAAGAGTAATCTTATCTGCAGCCTCCTGGACCCGATTCTCGCCCAGTGTCGTTACGCCGGCATCGACCGCCTCCCGGATACGGGGAACCGGCACGGTCTTGGTAACCGCAACCAGCTCCACCTCACCAGGATCCCGACCAGCGCAACGGGCCGCGTCGGCCATCCGTCGCATTACCTGCTCAATCCGATCTTTTACCCGTTCCGCCAAGCTTGCCCTTCTTGACCTCCTGCCCCTGCATGCGCTGCCGCAAGACGTGATCCGTCCGGACGGCTATTCGCCCGGAGCTCTGCGATCCCCTCAAACCGCAACAGCCGACGGCAGTTCGGACAGACGTTCTCCGATCCGCCGATCGGCAACAAGCAGTGCGGACAGGTAGCCATCGATCTGCCTGAAGATAGAAATATCTGAAACAGTTTGCTGAGTCGCCTCATTGACCTATCCTCCCTTCCATGGGACGCTTCGAGGAGGAGCTTTTCCGGAATCGCTAGTCGGCCTGGCGCCGCAAAAAGGTCGGGATATCCAACTCGTCCCCGTCAAGGTCCGGGGGTCTGAGTTCCAGGTCGCGGGGATTGAACTGCTCGTCGGACGTCTCGCGCCCGTTCGTTCCACGCTTTCTGAAAAAGCCGCTGCGCTCCGCGGCCTTGGCTGCGTACGCCTTCATTTCGACCATGTTTTTTGAAGACCCTTCCTCTCTCACCGAGGTAGCGGCCTCAAACCCGGTGGCAATCACCGTCACGCAAACACTATCTTTCAGCGATTCGTCGATCACCGCTCCGAAAATGATATTGGCATCCTGATGGGCTGACTTACAGATCGTGGAGCTGGCTTCATTCACCTCGTACAGCGAGAGCGCCGGACCACCGGTGATATTAATGAGAACGCCTCTGGCGCCGTCGATACAGACGTTTTCCAGAAGCGGGCTGTTGATCGCCGTTGCGGCGGCTTCCGAGGCCGCGTTCTCTCCCGACGCAACGCCGATCCCCATCATAGCGATCCCACGCTCTGACATAATGGTCTTGACATCGGCAAAGTCCAGGTTGATCAGACCCGGCACCACGATGAGGTTCGCAATCCCCTGCACCGCCTGGCGCAACACGTCGTCGGCAACCCTGAAGGCATCGCTCAGCGAGGTCTGTCGCTCTACGACCTGTAGCAACCGTTGATTCGGGATGGTGATCAAGGTATCGACGCTCTCACACAGCGCAGTAAGCCCCCGGGAGGCGTGAGTCTCTCGAACCTTGCCCTCAAACGCAAATGGCTTGGTCACCACCCCGACTGTCAGAATACCTAGCTCCTTGGCGAGATTCGCGATGATAGGCGCGGCGCCGGTTCCTGTCCCTCCCCCCAGCCCGGCGGTGATAAACACCATATCCGCGCCTTCCAGGAGGCTCAGGATCTTGTCGGTATCTTCAAGCGCCGCTTGTCGCCCGATCTCCGGATTCGCCCCCGCCCCCAGACCCCTCGTGACGTTGGCACCGATCTGAAGCTTGGTGTCCACCGGAGACATCTTGAGCGCCTGGGTGTCGGTATTCACCACAAAAAACTCAACGCCGGTGAACTCCGATGCCGACATCCGACTCACCGCATTGGACCCCCCGCCCCCAACTCCGATCACCTTAATCTTAGCCGCGTGCTCAGCGTCGATCTCCAGCGCAAATGGCATCTCCACCTCCCCTCGAAAGCCGTTGTTGGATATTGGGTCTCACAGGAAATCGCTAAACCACTGCCTCATCCGATTGATGATCTTATCTACCAGGCTTCGCTCCGATGATCTGTTGAACCGATGCTGATTCAGATGCGCCGCGCCGTACAGCACCAGGCCCACACCGGTCGCATGCATCGGCGAGCTGACTACTTCCTTCAGGCCGCCCACGCCGGATGGTATCCCCAGCCGTACCGGCAGGTCGAAGAGCTGCTCAGCCAGCTCAGGCACACCCGCCATTGCCGACGATCCGCCGGTCACCACAATTCCCGCGGCAACCTGCTGCATCAACCCGGCCCGCCGCACTTCCAGACCCGCATGCATGAAGATCTCCTCCACCCTTGGCTGAACGATCTCGCACAACATCTGCCGCGAGAGCAGGCGGGGCTTACGGCCGCCGACGCTCGGAACCTCCACCACCTCCTCGCTCCCCGCGAGGGAGGTCAGCGCGCAACCATACCGGCGTTTGATCTCCTCGGCGCACTGCGGAGGCGTCCTGAGTCCGATGGCAATGTCATGGGTCAGATGGTCGCCACCCAGCGGCAGCACCGCCGTGTGGCGGATACTGCCATCTACGAAGACGGCGATATCCGAGGTTCCCCCGCCGATATCGATCAGAATCACCCCCAGATCTTTCTCGTCCGCGGTCAGCGTCGCTTCACTGGAAGCCAGCGGCTGCAGCACGATGTCCCGCACCTCCAGCCCGGCCCTGTTCGCACACTTGATGATGTTTTCTGCCGAGGCGATGGCGCCCGTCACGATATGGATCTCGGCCTCAAGCCGGCAGCCGCTCATCCCGACCGGTTCTCTTACCCCTCCTTGGTCGTCGATGATAAACTCCTGAGGAATGATGTGAATCACTCGGCGATCGGCGGGCAGCGTGATAGCCTTAGCCGCCTCGATGACCCGATCGACGTCAGCCTGCGTCACCTCCTGGTTCTTGCCGGAGATGGCGACGACCCCCCGGCTGTTGATCCCCTTGATGTGGCTTCCGGCAATCCCCACAAATGCGGAATCCAGGGCGACTCCCGCCATCGCCTCCGCTGCCTCGACCGCTTGTCGGATCGACTCAACGGTCACATCGATGTTGACGACGACACCCTTCTTCAGGCCCTGCGATGGACTGATCCCGCATCCGACGATTTCGACTCCGTTTTCCGTTACTTCAGCGACGATAACGCAGATCTTGGTCGTACCGATGTCGAGCCCTGCCACGAGTTCGCCCTTTCCGGTCATACGCTCCCCTTTGAAAGCGGCTTCACGATCACCTTATCGGCAAACCGGAAATCGGCATATTCCAACTCGCGCAGGGTGGCCCTACGTGTCTCAAGTACCCGCGCCAATCGATCTAACTGCCGCTGCACGCCATCTTCCTCTCCAAAATACAGGTACGGCAACCCCGGGCCCAGCAGGACGGTGTAGCTCCCGTCGCCTTTCAATTGGATCTCCCTCGCCTGCACATCCGGTCCCAAGGCGCCCTCATGAAACCGCTGCCACAGACGTATCCCCTGTTCGACGCGAACGGGATCAATCCGCTCTCCCATCCCGAGCGGGTGGTCGGCGTAAAGCCTTAGAAGCGGAAGGTCCGACATCTCCGCCGATGACGCCTCCTGCAGGATCAGCCCATCCTCACTGACAAGGTAGGCGCGATCGGCTACCACAACGGCGTGTGGCACGCGCTCCGATACGTGAACCTGCAAGGTTGCCGGAAGGCGCCTGCTCACCCTGGCCGTTTTGATCCAGGGATTACGCAAGACGGCCGCCGCGAGCGCCCGCAAATCGATCTCCAGAATGCTCGCATCAGACGCCAGGCCCAAGCTCTCAATGATCGCCGCCGCAGGTACCCGGCGGTTGCCTTCAACGATGAGACCATTGATTCGAAAATAGCGCATGGGTATGGAGTGTGGAACCTGCTGCCAGACCAGCCATCCCAGCACGACCAGCAATACAGAGAAGATGGTCGTCCATACGCCTCGTCTCAGGCGCGAACCGGACCGCGAGCCTATGCGAGCCACGCGTCGCCTCCGCCATCCTGATCTCGGCGATACCAGTCTCAGGAAGCGGCGATTCGGACGAAACCCGACACTGTCCTCAGCCCGCGGTGGGTGATCCGACGATCTGAATCTCCAGTCCAAGCGCCACTCCTGTCTTGACCATCACCTCGGCTCTCGCTCGCTCGATCAGCCAAAGCACCTCTGCGGCCATAGCCCCGCCAAGGTTTACGATGAAGTTACCGTGTTTCTCAGAGATCTGTGCTCCTCCTCGCCGCAGCCCCTTGAGTCCCACATGCTCCACCAAACGCCCAGCGAAGTCTCCCGGAGGGTTCTTAAAGATGCACCCTGCGGACCTGACCTCAACGGGCTGCGTCAGATTTCTCCTCACCAGCAACGTCGAGATCGTCCCCCTGATCTCTGCCGCCCTTGCGCGCCGGAGCGTGAAGCAGGCTTCAACAATCACTGAACCAGCCGGAAGGGTGCAGTGTCTGTAACCCGCGCCGAGTTCCTCCCGCGTGAGTAACCGCTCCTCACCCGCACTGTCCACAAGGCGAATCCAGTCAAGGTGATCAACAATGGCGCCCAAGGGCGTCCCGGCATTTCCCTTGATCGCCCCTCCAACGGTTCCCGGCACACCCGTCAGCCCTTCGAGACCTGTCAGGCTTCTCATTGTGGAGAGAGCCAGCAGACGGCTTGTCCGCACGCCGGCCCCGCATCTGATCTGTTCGCCGGAGACTTCAATCTCCAGGAAGGTTCGCGAGAGATTTATGACCAGGCCGTTGACCCCTCCGTCTAACACCAGCATGTTGCTGCCGCCACCGAGGATCAGAAGAGGAATCGCCTCCCCCCGTGCTACCTTAAGCAAAGCCTTGACATCTTCAAGGCCGGAAGGGTACGCCATCGCCTCGGCAGGGCCGCCGATCCGGAAGTAGGTGTGCGACGCGAGCGGCTCCCTGCTCAGGACCTGCCCCTTGATGAGTCCCTGGAGCCTTTCCTGTAACTCAAGCTGTCCCGCCTGCATCCCCCTCCCCCTTTATCTTCTCCGAACCCTGGACCTACCACCCTGTACTATTACTATACCCTATCCTTCAATCGGCCGATAATCTGCTCACCGACCTTCCAGATGTCGCCCGCACCCATGGTGATGACCAAGTCTCCAGGACGGGCCAACTCGACGGCTCGGTCCGGGATCTCCTCCTTGCGTTCCACATACAGAACCTCTGGTCCTTTCCGACCCACAACCCCGTCCGCGATCTGCCGGCCGGAGACCCCGGCAATCGGCGTCTCTCCTGCCGGATAGATCCCGGTGATAATTACCTGATCGGCGAAATCGAAGGCTGAGGCGAACTCGGGGAGTAACCGCTGCGTCCTGCTGTACCGATGCGGCTGAAAAATAACGATCAGCCGCCGCCCAAATCCATCCCTGGCCGCTTTGAGCGTGGCCTGGATCTCGGCCGGGTGATGGGCGTAGTCGTCCACCACCATGATATCCTGGGGCCTCCCTTTCACCTGGAAACGTCGAGCGACACCGGAGAACTCCCAGAGCGCTGACCGGATTACGGCAAATTCGATCTCCAGATCGAGGCCCACTGCCATGGCTGCCAATGCATTTGATACATTGTGCACTCCAGGAACCCTGAGTTGTACCTCCCCCAGCGGCAACCCCCTGAACCTCACTTTGAAGGTAGAGTTGAGCCCATTCAGTGAAATGCCCTCTGCCGTCAAATCGGCCTGCGCGTTACAGCCATACGAGATAATACGTTTCTCTACCCTGGGCAACAGGTCCTGGATCTGTTCTTGATCGAGGCACAAAATAGCGGAGCCGTAAAAAGGAACTTTGTTGATGAACTCGAGGAACGTCTCCTTGATCTGCTGCAGGTCGCGGTAGTAATCGAGGTGCTCGGCATCGATGGTGGTCACGACGGCGATGGTGGGCGCCAACTTGAGGAACGAGCCGTCGCTCTCGTCGGCCTCCGCAACCATGAACTCGCCCTGTCCGAGCTTCGCATTGCTGCCAAGCGCATCCAGCCTGCCTCCGATGACCACGGTGGGGTCAAGGCCCGCCTTCGCCAGAACCGTAGCCACCATAGAGGTCGTAGTCGTCTTCCCGTGAGTACCGGCAACGGCCACGCCGTACTTCATCCGCATCAGCTCAGCCAGCATCTCCGCTCGCTGAACAACCGGAATAGCCTGACGCTTGGCCTCGACAATCTCCGGATTCTCTGGAGAGACCGCCGAGGACCGGACCACGACATCGGCATCCTGTACGTGGGCGGGATGATGGCCGATCTGTACGATAACCCCCAACTCCTGGAGACGATATGTATGCTCCGACATCTTCAGGTCGGAGCCGCTGACCAGATAGCCGAGATTATGGAGGACCTCGGCAATGCCGCTCATCCCGACCCCTCCGATCCCAACGAAGTGGATGTGTCGGATCTTCTTAAACATGTTCGCAGTCCCTGGTTCCACGTCGTAACTCCGGGCGGAACACTTGGAGCTTGGCGCCCGACGCCCGACGCGCCGTCTGTGTGACAAGATCGGCCAGGCGGCTCGCCGCATCCGGTTTCGCCAGGGCCGTCGCGCTGCGCGCCATAACCTCACGCCCCTCTCTATCGCGGAGACACGTCCGTATGATCTCGGCTACCTTGGCACCACTCAGATCGCAGTCCAGGACCATCCGCGCTCCGCCGGCGGCGACCAGCGCTTCAGCGTTGTAACGCTGGTGATCGTTGGCGGCAAAGGGGAACGGAACGAGCACCGACGGTTTCCCCAGGGCGCAGAGCTCTGCTACTGTACCGGCGCCGGCTCGACAGAAGCAGAGATCAGCAACAGCGTATGCGGTGGCCATCACCTGAAAGAACGGCTCCACCACCGCTCGACACCCTTGAGCGTCATATCCTTGTCGGACAAAAGAAAGATCGCGCGGACCCGTGGCATGGATGAACTGGATCCGCTCTCGCTCGTCTGTGAGCATGGGAAGCGCCTCCATGACCGCCTGGTTCAACCGGTGAGCCCCCTGGCTGCCGCCGAAGATCAGAAGGGTGAGACGATCCGGATCGAGATCCAGGCGGGTCACGGCCTCAGCCCTGCTCACGCCGAAGAGTTCCGCTCGAACCGGATTGCCGGTCACCCGCACCTTACTCTTGGGAAAAAAATCAGATGCCTCGTCGAAGGCAACCGCAACGCGATCAACGATCTTCCCCAGCCATCGATTGGCAAGCCCCGGCATGGCGTTCTGCTCATGGATTACGGTCGGGATCCTCGCAAGCACTCCCGACAGCACGATGGCTGCTGAGGCGTAGCCGCCGAATCCGACCACGACATCGGGACGGAACCGTCGAAGGATTGAGAGAGACCGGATGAGTCCTGAGGGAATCAGCGTGAGGCTTCGAAGCCGCGACAGGAAGCGTTTACCCTGCAAGCCGGAAGCCCTGATCCCTTCGAAGTCCCAACCTCTCGTCGCAAGCAACGATGCCTCAACCCCTCCCTCGACGCCAACAAACAGGAGCGGCAGGTCAGTCATTCTTGATCTGAGTTCCTCGGCTAACGCAATGGCGGGAAAGAGGTGCCCGCCCGTCCCGCCTCCTGCAATGATGGCCCTCATGTGAGTCGTCCTCTCGCCGTCTGGTAACGCGAGATGCTGAGCAGGATCCCGATGCATAAAAAGGTAATGACCAGTGATGTACCGCCGAAGCTGACCAACGGTAAAGGCAAACCCGTAATAGGCAGCAGTCCGACAACTACCCCAAGGTTGATGGCGGCCTGGGCAACGATGATGAAGGTAATGCCCATCGCCGTGTAGGCCCCGAACAGATCCGGCGCCCGGAGTGCGATCCGGGTCCCCCGCCACAAGAGAATGCCGAAAAGGGAAACTACCAGCAGCGACCCTACGAATCCTGTCTCCTCCCCGACAACGGCAAAGATGAACTCGGTATGGGACTCCGGCAGATAGCCCAGCTTCCCAAAACTGTCGCCGAGTCCCCGCCCCAGAAGTCCCCCAGGCCCCAACGCATAGATTGACTGGTTGGTCTGATGTGCTGCGTTAGAGGGAGCGTGATGACGGTCCAGCAGCGTCATCACTCGCGTTCTGGCATACGGGTGGGCCAGGACGAACAGGAAGGCGATCGTCGCCACGACGAGAACAACAACACTCAGGTGGCGCAGACGGACGCCAGCCATGAAACATAGCGCCAAGATCGCGCACAGCAGGATCCCCACCATCCCAAAGTGGGGCTGCAACATGATCAGGCCGCACAGAGCTCCTGAGAGGATAAGCGGTAAGAGAAAGCGTTTGATGAAGTGCTCCTCCTGATCGGCGTTTTTGGCCAGGAGCCTGGCCATGAGGAGAACAATGGAGAGCTTGGCCAGCTCAGACGGTTGAAAGGAGATCCCGAACAGCCGGAGCCATCGCCTGGCATTGTTGACCTTCACCCCGATTGATGGGACCAGCACCAGAACAAGGAGGAACAGCGAGAGAAGGAATAGCGGAAGCATATACTTCTGGAATGTGTGGTAGTCGCGGTTCATGGCCCAGACCATGACCGCGAACCCGATCAGGGCCCAGAGGAGCTGCTTCTTCAGAAAAAAGAACGGGTCGTCGTATTTCTCCTGAGCCTTGATGGCGCCTGCGCTGTAGACCATGACGATACCAAGCCCGACCAGCACCAGCGAGACGCTGCACAGCAGCTTATCATAGGAGAAGCGCTTTGCGATCATGCCTGTCCCCGTATGCTGCAAGCGAGAGGCGCGAGCTCCCGTACTGCCGCCTTGAAAACGCGCCCACGATCCTCAAAATCAGTAAACATATCAAAGCTGGCGCAGGCCGGCGACAGCAAGACGACCTCGCCGGGCGATGCGGCGGCCGCGGCGCGCCGTACTGCCTCCTCAAGACTGGATGCGTCCTCTATCGGACAGGCCCCGGCAAGCTCACGTCGCAACTTTGGAGCGGCCTGGCCGATCAGGACCAGTCTCTTTACCCGCTCGCGGACAAGGGGCGCGAGCGGGCTGAAGTCGCTCTGTTTATCCTTACCCCCGGCAATGAGCACAACGGGGACCGTAAAACTTTGAAGCGATCGGATCACCGCCCCGACGTTTGTTCCCTTGGAGTCATCGATATAACGAACACCGCCGATCTCGGCAACACACTCCACGCGGTGCGGGAGACCTTCGAAGCTGGTGAGCGCGTTCCGGATCGCCATCGTAGGTACGCCGGCGACTGCCGCCGCCAGGCTGGCGGCCAAAGCGTTCTCCAGATTATGTACCCCCTGGATCCGAAGCTCGGGTACCCGACAAATGACCTCTCGCCTCCCGTTCATGGCCAGAATAAGCTGATCTTCCCCGACGTACGCCCCCGTATCGAGCGGTTCAGTCCGGCTGAATGCGATCTTCCGTCCTCGAACCTGTGCTGCCGCTTGGAGAACCAGCGGATCGTCCGCATTCACGATGGCGAAGTCTGACACCCTTTGGTTCTCAAAGATGCGAGCCTTAGCCTGGTAATAGTCCTCGATCTGATCGTATCGGTCGAGATGATCGGGTGCGAGATTCAGGAGCAACGCCACGCGCGGCCTGAACTGCTCGATCGTTTCCAATTGAAAGCTTGATAGCTCCGCCACCACACACTCACCCGCCGCAAGGGAAGGCGCCACTCGACAGAGGGGGGTACCGATGTTGCCAGCTACATGCGAAGGCAGGCCGGCTTGCTTCAGCATTGCGCCAATCAGAGTCGTAGTGGTGCTTTTGCCGTTGGTCCCGGTAATCCCGATGAATGTAGCTTCACTGCACCGGTAGGCCAGTTCGACCTCGCCGATCAGCGGGATGCCCACCTTACGAACCCGCCGAAACAGCGGCTCACGCAGATCGATCCCCGGGCTGACTACGACGAGATCAGCAGAGAGCAGGGAGTGCAGATAACGCTTGCCCAGTTCAAGACTGACCCCGTCCTGTTCCAGGCTGCAGAGGCCGGCATCGGCCTCATGCTCACCCCGGCGGTCGGTACCGATGACCGTAGCGCCCTGTTTGAGTAATAGACGGCAGGCCGCCTCTCCGGATCGCGCCAACCCCACAACCACTACTCGCTTGCCGGCCAGATCAATCATCGCAGGTAGCATTTCACCTCAATTTCAACGTGGTGAGCGAGAGCAGGGCCAGAATAAAGGAGATGATCCAGAACCGGACTATGATCTTCGGCTCCGCCATCCCGTTCAACTCGTAGTGATGATGGATCGGCGCCATCCGGAAAACCCGTCGGCCGGTCGTCCGGTAAGAGAAGACCTGCAGGATCACCGAGATGGCCTCCGCCACGAACACCCCCCCGACGATGAGCAGGAGCAACTCGCTCTTGACCAGGACAGCGAGCGTTGCCACGGCGGCCCCAAGCGCCAACGAGCCGGTATCGCCCATAAAGAGCTGCGCGGGATACGCGTTATACCAGAGGAATCCCAGGGCAGCTCCGACGATGGCGCCGCCAAAGACAGTAAGTTCCGAGCTGCCTCTCACAAAGACGACCTGCAGATAGTGAGCGATGCTGGCATTCCCCGCAACGTACGCCAGAACCGTATACGCCGCAGCGGTCATCAGAATCGGGCCGATAGCCAACCCATCCAGGCCATCGGTCAAATTCACCGCATTTGACGCGCCGACAATGACCAGCATCACAAACAGGACGTAGCCCCAGCCCAGATCTGGTATCCAGTGTTTGAAGAAGGGGATAGCCAGCTTTGTGGTGTATGCATCGACGGGGTTAACGTACAGGAAGAGCCCGACGAGCATGCTGGGAATCGCCTGCCATAACAGTTTTGCTCTGGCCGAGAGCCCCTTGCTGTTCCTGGCCACGACCTTCCGATAATCGTCGATGAACCCCACCGCCCCCATCCAGACCGTGCTGAACACAGCGAGCCACACGAACCGGTTGGTCAGGTTCGCCCAGAGCAACGTAGCGGTGAACACAGAGGCCAGGATCAGGAGACCACCCATCGTGGGCGTCCCGGCCTTCCGCAGATGACCTGCCGGCCCGTCGTCTCTGATACTTTGACCGATCTGTAACTTCTGAAGCCAGCGGATCAACGCAGGCCCCAGCAGCAGACTGATCAGCAGGGCGGTAAGGATGGCCCCTGCCGTCCGAAAGGTCACGTACCGGAAGACGTTTAAGGCTGCGTAGCTTTCGTGCCATGGGTAAAGCAGGTGATACAGCATAATTTCTTTTACTTGCCGGGCGTCACCAGATGCCGCCGATCAACCAATGCCTTGCCCTCTGTCGATTTGAACTGGGTCGAGCGCTTGTCTCGATGGGTCTCGAGCGCTAATTCTACCAAGCGAACGATAAGCTCCGCCGGCTTTACCCCGCTTCGCTCCCAGAGGGTCAGGGAGAGCGATCCCGGCATCGTGTTGATCTCATTGACGTACGGCTTCATAGCGGCCGAGTCGACGAGGAAATCAATCCGGGAGATCCCGCGCGAATCGATCGCCTTGAAGGCGGCTACCGCCATAGACCGTATCTCATCAGAAAGCGCCTGGGGAATTCTGGCTGGGATGATGCTTGGCGCCAAGTCTGCGCTCCCCGGCTTCTTGTCCTCGGGGTACTTCTCACGATAGCCCACAACCTCACCTGAACTGATCAACTCTTCACATTCCGAAACGGTCAACGCGTAGTTGCCGAGGACGCCGCATTGCACCTCGATCCGCTGCTGAACAGCCCGCTCGACCAGTACGCGACGGCTGAAGCGCATCGCACGCTTCGCCAGACTCAGCGCTTCGACCGCATCATGCGCCACACCGATACCAACGCTGGAACCTGCGACGGCAGGTTTGACCACCACCGGATAGTTCAGCCTGCACTCAACCGCCTTCACGACGGCCGCTTCATCCTCCAGCAGCTCGCGCCTGGTAATACCGATCCCCTCAACAACGGGAAGGCCTGCGCCCTGGAAGAGGAGCTTCGAGACGATCTTATCCATTCCTACGGCCGAGGCGGCGACCCCGGCCCCGACATACGGCAGATCGGCCAATTCACACAGACCCTGAATCGTTCCATCCTCGCCATGCGTCCCATGAATGACCGGAAAGGCCAGATCGATGGTGGGATGAAGCGCCTTGCGAAGCCAGCCTTTCCGCTCCTGCTGCGGCATCAATCCGCCGACCGCCGGGTCAGGCGCCAGAAAGAGCGGCTCAACCCCCGTTGCGCTCAGGCCACGGTCCAGGTTGTCAAGCTGCGGCGCGTATCGCTCCCGATTCAACCGCAGCTTTTCGGCGTCGAGCTTCGCTCGCTCAGCCGATCCTGCCGCGACGCCTCGCTCCGCCAGCTTGCGTATCTCGGCATCGACCGTCAACAGATCCCGAACCGCCTCACCGGTGAGCCAGGTGCCCTCCGCCGTCAGAAAGATCGGCAGCGTCTCGAACCGGTCCTGTAACGAGAGTAAGACCTCGTAGACCTTACTGGCGGTCATGATCGAAATCTCTCGCTCTACCGAGCGACTTCCGAATATCAGCCCTATGCGTGTCAGACTGCTGTTCATGCACACTCCAGATAGGTGTCCGGCAGTCGATTCTCGTATAGCAGCACATCACCCTCTTGAACGATCGTTTTGAGGCAGTCGGCCACTTCGCCGCTGTGCCGGGCCACCAGGACCCGGCTACCGGCAAATCCGGCCTCGCGAAGTCCTTCCCGCAACGGTTGGGTCTGCTGTGGCCCCACCAACAGCACGTAATCGCACACCGCGGCGGCAGCCCGGCCCAACCGGCGGTTCTCCTCCGCCTCGATCTGGCCAAGCTCCACCAGTCCCGGCGTTATCAAAATCTTCGAGCCCCCCTCAAACTGGCTGAGGACCTCCAAGGCCATCTGCGCCCCGCGCGGGTTGGCATTGGCCACATCGATCAACTTGATGACCCCGCCTTCTTCGCGAAGCTCCAGGCGCTTTGGGGCCGGTGTGAGCGTCCGTACGCCGTCGGTAATCTCCTCCAGGGACACGCCGCACTCCAACGCCGCGGCCGTTGCCCCCAGGACATTGCCGATGTTCCAGCTCCCCAGCAACCTGGTTTCGAACATGGCGACGCCATGCTCGGTCTCCACGCGAAAGGCCGAACCCTTACTGGAGAGCTTGACATCTCTCCCGCGGACGCCCAGCGCCCTCTCGTCCTCACCGATCCCGTATAAGAGCACGCGCCGACCTTCCCGCCTCGCGCGCTCGGCCAACCGCAGGCAGACCGGATCGTCGGCGTTCACGATCGCCAGGCCATCCGGCGGGAGCGAACCGATCAGCTCATACTTCGCCTCGGCGATCCGCTCCGGCCTGCCGAAACGCTCGAGGTGCTGGACCCCGACCGCCGTAAGAATACCGAGCCGGGGCCGCAGGACCTGGCACACCTCCCTGATCTCGCCTGGGCCGTATGCCGCCACCTCGACAACGAAGAAGCGGTGGTCGTCCCGCAGCGCCTCACGGACAACCCGAACAATGCCCATGGTGGTGTTGACCCCGTCAGGCGTCTTAAAGACCGAGTAGCGCCTCTGAAGCAACGCGGCGGTGATGAACTTGGTCGTGGTCTTGCCGTAGCTCCCTGTGATCCCGACAACCTCCCCGGGATACCGCCGCATGCGCGCCGTCGCCTGCACATAGAAGCGCTGATTGATCGCCTGCTCCAGCGGGGCAAGGCTCAGACTTGCTGCGAGGATCGTGCCGGCTGCAACCTCGGACACTACAAAAAGACCCGCAGCCAGGCCGATGCCGACAAGGAGGGCACGAGGAGCCACCATAAGCCGGGAGAGCACGGCTACGGTCAACCAAGAGGTTGCGAGCATGGCCGCCATCGCCAGGACGAACGTGACCGCTGCCAGGCGTACCGTTCGGGGCGTCCACTGCAGTCGCTGGCTGACCTGAAGCGAGGACCACCGGGCTCTCAGCCACATCCCGGCGGCCAGCCAGAGGATATAAAACATCATGGCTGGGAGAGGCAACCACGCAAGGAGGATTCCGACCCCCAGGACCGCCACCTGGACAAGGGCCGCTCGGCCGTCCAGAACTATGCCCCAGTGCCTGACGATCCAGCCTCGCAGGCGCGCGCTGTTGTAACGCTCCAACTGGGTGAGGTATATCAGATCCAGATGACGCCCCACAACAACCGCCATATACGGCAAAAGACCGGCTACGGCCCGACCTGCGAATGAAGGCCAAGGCGCCTTATCCGCCCGCATCACCGGCTGTCCTGGCACAAGAACTCCCTCACCAACTGGTCAAAACGGTCCGGTCTGTCGACAAACGGGAAATGGCCGGCCCCCTCGAGGACCTCCAACCGCGAGCCCGGTATCCCACGCGCCATGATCTCCATCGAGGAAAAAGGCACCTCCTGGTCCCGATCTCCCCAGATGATCAGAGTGGGCACGCGTATAGAGGACAAGATCCCTCGAAGATCTTCGCCAACGACCTTGACCAGCGTGGCGCGCAATGGTCCGGCATTCCGATAGTCCCGTGACCCGACCCGCCGATAGAGTTCGGCAACGACCCGCTCGCCCAACCTACCCCATAAGGAGAGCGAAAAGAACCGCTTCGCCAGTCTCGCGGCGCCAGCCTTGACGCGGTACAGGAGACCTCGTTTCGGACGGATCCCTGCGCTGGCCACCAGAACGAGGCTTCGAACCCTGTCAGGCCGTTGGGCAGCCAGGACAAGCGCGATTCGGCCCCCAAATGAATGGCCGACCATGCTGGCCATCGGGATGCCGACGCGGTCCATAAATGCCTCGACATAGGACGCGTACTCCCATGTTCCCCACGTTGTGGCAGCGGATGGGGTCCAGCCGAAACCCGGCAGATCAAGGGCGTACACCCGGAATCGATCCTCTAACGCCTTGGCAACAACGCTCAACGACTCGGCCGAGGTGCCCCATCCATGAAGGAGAATCACCGGCCTCCCCTCTCCCCATACGGTAAAATGGGTGTCCAGGTCACCGACACGAATCAGCACATCAGCCTCTCACGTCCCGAAGCGGATCGGGGCGTTGGAGCACATCACCCCCTCACTCTCGGCAGAACCCCAACTCGTGGAGCGCCTCTCGGGCCACCAATCGGTCATCAAAAGGGATCGTACGATCACGAAGAATCTGGTAGGTCTCGTGTCCCTTCCCCGCGATCACCACCATGTCACCTCTACCCGCCAGCGAGAGGGCCTCGCGAATTGCCATCCCTCGATCTGAAATTGTAACATAGCCCTTACCCTGGCCCCACACCTTTTTCGCCCCGGCCTCGACCTCCTCGATGATCTGATGAGGGTCCTCACCGCGGGGATTGTCGGAGGTGATCACCGTGAAGTCGGCCAACTGCAGAGCCGTTTCTCCCATGATTGGGCGCTTCCCCCGATCCCGCTCTCCCCCGCACCCGAGCAGGACGATCAGGCGTCCCGGACAGCACTGCCGCGCCATGCGGAGGACACGTCGCAGCGCGTCAGGGGTATGCGCATAATCGACCATCACACTGAATTCCTGTCCCGCCTCCACCCGCTCACACCGACCCGGAACGTGGTGGAGCGCGGCGATCCCGTCTGCGACCGCCGACAGACTCACGCCCAGATGTAACCCCGTGGCGGCAGCCGCCAGGATGTTGGACAGGTTGTAGCGCCCCAGTAACGGAGAGCGAATCTCCGTGGCCCCCCACGGGGTCTGCAGTCGGCACCGGATTCCGTCCGGCCCCATACCGATATCAGTGGCCGACAGATCCGCCGGTCGCTCTATGCTGTACGTGTAGCGTCTCGCCCGCGTCGCCCCAAGAAAGAGGTCCGCGGCCGGATCATCCAGATTGACGACCGCCGCTTTCTCCGTCGTTTTTGTTGACCCGATACCCAGCCTCTCGAACAGCGAAAGCTTTGCGTTCCGGTATGCCTCCATGGTGCCATGGAAGTCCAGATGGTCCTGTGTGAGGTTGGTGAATACGGCCACATCAAATTCACAGCCGTCAACGCGATGCAGCGCCAGAGCATGGGACGAAACCTCCATGACCACGCTGTCGGCGTTGAGACGCGTCATCCGTTCGAGGAGCGCTTGCAGATCGCAGGACTCCGGTGTCGTCCGCGCCGCTTCTGTCTCCACCCCGTTGCAGCGATACCCGATCGTGCCGATCAGTCCGACCTGGTGCCCTGCGCGTCGCAGCACCGACTCGACCAGGTAGGTGGTGGTGGTCTTGCCGTTGGTACCGGTCACCCCCACCATGGTGAGCTTGCGCGAGGGATGGCCGTAGAATCGGTCCGCGACCACGGCAAGGCCCTGCCGGGCATCGGCCACCTTCACCACCGTCCCTCCTTGCAGTGCCGTCTCCGGCAGATCGTGTCGCTCTACCAGAACCGCAACAGCGCCTGCTGTCCAGGCAGCTTGGATGTAGTTGTGGCCGTCACTCCTGAACCCGCTGATACACACGAACAGATCACCGGGCCTCACATGCCTGGAATCGTACCGGATCGCATGAATCTCCACATCGACAGAACCGCGGAGGACCTGATGCTCAGTCCCCTTAATTAAGTCGAAAAGTCGCATTACGGATCCCTTCCGCCAGCCTGAACGGCTCTCGGCCAACCGGGGTGGTCCTGAGATGCTTCAAGGACTCACGGGCGATCTCCCGGAATGTCGGCGCCGCGATCGATCCGCCCCAACGGAGGGTGCTCGGCTCGTCGACGACGACGATGATGGCCAGTCGAGGTTGTTCGACCGGAACAAACCCGACAAATGACGCTACCACCTTATGCCGGGAGTACCGACCGGTGGCTCGATCTACTTTCTGAGAGGTCCCGGTCTTACCGGCCACCTCGAATCCCTCCACGGCTGCGGCCTTTCCCGTCCCTTCCGTCACGACCCCTTTGAGGATGGTCGCGAGGGTTTTCGCGGTGTCTTCAGAGATGACTCGTCTGACCTGCATCGGCACGTTCTCGCGGACTACTTTGCCGTCCGCCGCGACGATCGACTTGGTAACGTATGGACGAACCAGGATACCGCCGTTTGCAATGGCGCTCATCGCTGTTAACATCTGCAGCGGACTCACGGAGATCTCCTGTCCGATGGAAAGCGACGCGAGCGAGAGGGCCGACCACTCCTTCGGACGCCGGATCAAACCGGGCGTCTCTCCCGGCAGATCGATCTTAGTGAGATTCCCGAACCCGAACCCGCTGATGTAATCGTAGTAGTGACTCTTGCCCAGCCGCTGGCCGACCTTGATGGCCCCGACATTGCTGGAGTGCGCCAGCACCTCGGCAAACGTAAGGGTCTGAAACCGTTCATGATCCCGGATGATGACCCCGCCCACCTCAATGGCGCCGCCCTCACCGCTGAACCGATCTTCGGGTCGCACGAGTCTCTCCTCCAGGGCGCCGGCGCCCACGATGGCCTTGAAGGCCGACCCCGGCTCGTAGTAATCGGCGACCGCGCGGTTCCGACGGGCGAACGCCGACGCCTCGGCATACGCATTGGGGTCAAACGTCGGATAGTTGGCAAGCGCCAGGATCTCGCCGCTGAAAGGATCCATCACAATGGCGCTGCCGCTCAGGGCGCCGGAATGAGTCACCGCGGCTTCCAGTTCCCGTTCCGTGATATATTGGATTACCTCATCAATCGTCAGGTGCAGATCTGCACCCTGCGTCTCACCGGCCTCCTCTCTGAAGATTGGTCGACGCTTGGCGTCCTGTTGTCGCACAATCCACTTACGTTTGCCGGCCAGGAAGGCGTCGTACTGCAGTTCAAGTCCTTCCAGCCCACGATCGTCTCTCCCCACAAATCCCAACAGGTGGGCCGCCTGTTGCGCTTTCGGATAAAATCGCTTGCTCTCCGCATCAAATCCGATTCCCTTCAGTGTGAGGCGCGCGATCGCCTCCGCCTCCTCCGGAGAGGCTGATCGCTTGATGTAGACCAACGACTTCTTTGTGCGCAATTGCTCAAGGATCTTCTCGGCAGGCAGGCTGAGTACGGCAGACAGGGTTGCGGAGGTCCGCTCCGGATCTTCCACCTCGGACGGCCGGGCAAAGATCGAGGAACTTCCGACGCTGATAGCCAGCTCCCGACCATTGCGATCGTAAATCGTTCCGCGCCGGGCAACTGATGGGACCAGCCGCGAGGACTGCCGATTGGCGACCTCGACCAGCGCCGAGTATTGATATACCTGGAGAGAAAACAGTTGGCCGGAAATGACCGTGAGGGCGGCCGCAAGCGAGCAGAACAGCACGATCACGCGACGTCGCAACCGGCTGCGCTTCGCCGGCGCGGGCGTGGTCTCTCCTTTGTTGGATGACCTCTCGCGAGCACGACGCTGCATCGACATACCGGTCTTTCGAAAACTACTCGATCACAATCACTTGACCTGACTTGGGGCTCGTGAGGCCAAGCTGACGACGGGCAATCTCCTCCACGCGGCGGAGCGACTTGAGCCGGGCGACCTCAAGGCGCAGCTCTTTCTGCTGTTGAATGAGACCGGCGCGCTCCCCCGTGAAGTATTCTACCTGGTACCCGAGTCGAACTACCTGAATGTGCTGCCAGACGTAAAATAGGACCACGATCAGGACGATCCCTCCCAGCAGGAGCGACTGGAGCAGATCGAACCTTCGAATCTTATCGACCTGCGGTTTCAGCAGACTGCTTGCCCGGTCCCGTCCAACCGACGTCAACGCGGCGATACCCTGACTCCTCATCCCGTCCCCTCCTCTAGCACCGTTCCGCGGCCCGAAGCTTTGCGCTGCGCGCACGCGGATTGGCATCAATCTCCCGTTCCGTTGGGGCAACCGGCCGTTTGGTCAGAAGATGGACACGCGGCGGCTCCGAACGTGCCCACCCTCGAAGCGTCTCCTTCACAACCCGATCCTCGAGAGAGTGAAAACTAATGATACAGATCCTTCCCCCGGTGGTAAGCAACTCAACAGCATCCTGCAGGCCTCGAATAAGCCCGGCCAACTCATCGTTTACAGCAATGCGTAAGGCTTGGAAGGTTCGTGTCGCGACATGGATCCGCCGCGGCCAGGCACGCCGCGGCACCGCCGAAGCCACCAGACGCGCGAGCTGAGCGGTGGATGTGAGCGGCTGTGTCCGCCGCTCTTGTACGATCCGCGCCGCGATTCGCCTCGCCCAACGCTCCTCGCCGTAATCCTGCAACAGCCTCGCGAGTTCGCGCTCCGAGATCCCGGCCAGCAGATCTGCCGCCGACTGCTCGCCTCCCTGACGATCCATCCGCATGTCCAGTGGTCCGTCCCTCATGAAGCTGAATCCCCTGGAAGCATTGTCCAGTTGGAATGATGAAAGGCCAAGATCAAACAGGATGCCATCGAAAGGACCCCATTCGTTCTCGACGGCGATGGCGCCCAACTCGGCGAAATCACCCTGGAATAATTCGACTCGACTCTCGAACCGCCCGAGGCGAGTTTTGGCCAAGGCCAGCGCCTCAGCATCGCGATCAATCCCGCACAGGTACCCCGCCGGCGCGCTCCCGATCAGGATGGCTTCCGCGTGCCCCCCCAATCCTACGGTCGCATCGAGGTAGCGACCACCCGACCGCGGTTGCAGGATGGCTATCGCCTCCTCCAACAGGACCGGGAGATGCCGGCCCTCGATGGTTACATCCCCCGTCACAGCGCCTCCACACGTTGCACCTATATCCGGATTCCCAATTCCGCCAGCTTGCCAGCGTAATCCTCAGGGTCCCGCTCCTGCGCGCAAAAGGACGCCCAGCGCCCTCGGTTCCAGATTTCAATCTTATCCAACACCCCGACGATTACGACATCACGGCGTAGATCTGCCTTTTCCCTCAGTTGTGGAGGAATCAGGATTCGCCCCTGACTGTCAACCATCGACTCGACCGCATGAGCCGATATGAGGCGAGCATACTCCCGGAACTTCTTATCCGAGTTTCCCTTACTCAGGAGATTCTGCTCGATCTCTTGCCAGGTTTTAATCGGGTAGGCTACGATGCAGGCGTCAAAGAGGGGATCAACGAGGATCAGCTCACGCTCCCGTCTCCGCTTGAGGATCTCGCGGTACCTGGCCGGGATGCTGAGCCGTCCCTTGTCGTCGATGGCGTGTTCGAAGCTTCCGCGGAACATGGGATAGTATCGCTTCTTTATGGAAATCTATACCATTTCATCCCACCTCATCCCACTGTGTCGCAACGATATAGAACCCCATTTTCCTTGTCAAGCAAAATGTGAAATATTTTTGGGTAGTAGGTCTAAATATGTAACGCTGTGGAAGGCTGCTCGGTTGCGACGCAGGAATGACGCGGTTAGAGCCTCGTAATCAGGAGATTATCGATGAGGCGCGTCCCACCGAATCGTACGGCGATGGCCAACAACACTGGGCCTTCAATGCGATCAAGCGGCTGTAACGTCTCCGGGTCGCACACAGCCACATAATCGATCCGCGCCAGTGGTTCACCCTCGATCATCGCTCGCACTTCCTCGAGGATGGCCTTCGCACTGTGCTCTCCGGATCTGACCCGCTCTTGTGCACACCTGAGCGACCGATACAGAACGGGAGCGGCCCGCCGCTCCTCAGGCGTCAATCGAACGTTTCGGGAGCTCATGGCGAGGCCGTCGGACTCTCGTACCGTTGGCAAGATTACGACATCGATGTCAAAGTTGAGATCGGCTACCAGGCGCCGAACCACCACCGATTGCTGGTAGTCCTTCTGTCCGAAGTAGGCCCGGTGCGGCCTGACAAGATTGAACAGCTTCGCGACAACCGTGGTCACACCACGAAAGTGTCCCGGACGGGAGGCGCCGCACAACCCCGCGGTGAGTTCGGTCACGTCGACGTAGGTCTGGAAGCCCTTCGGGTAGATCGCCTCCGCGGACGGCGTGAACACCAGATCAACCCCTGTCCTCTCCGCCTGGGCCAGATCGCCCTGCAGGTCTCGCGGATAGCTGTCGAAATCCTCGCCCCGTCCGAACTGGATCGGATTCACGAAGATAGTCACAACAACAACGTCATTGTCTGCGCGCGCGCTCCGCATGAGCGAGACGTGTCCCTCGTGAAAGGCACCCATCGTCGGCACGAGTCCGATGGCCTTTCCTTCGCGCCGAAGCGACTCACAACGGCGCTGAATCGCGGACGGCTCATCAATAGTCTGCACAGTCGTTCACAGCTCCAACAACGCTCTCTCGGTCTCCTGGTCGATCGAGAATGTGTGTACGGCCTCGGGGAACCGGCATTCGATTACATCCTGCCGGAAGCGGCTCACCGCATCGCTGATTGTCCCGGCGAGATCAGCGTACTGCTTTGTGAACCTCGGGACGAAGCGATCGAAAAGCCCAAGCAGATCATGGAGGACCAGGACCTGACCGTCGCAGTGAGGCCCGGCGCCGATTCCGATGGTAGGTACCGTCAACCTCTTGGTGATGACCCTGGCGAGCACGCCGGGAATCGCCTCCAGCACGATCGCAAAGGCCCCCGCCTTCTCAAGCGCCGCGGCATCCTCAAGGATGCGGCAGGCGGCGTCGAGCCCCTTCCCTTGAACCTTCAACCCTTCCTGCAACACGGCCGTTTGCGGGGTAAGCCCGACATGACCCATGACCGGAATCCCCGCGTCCACGATCGCCCTCACGCATGGCAGCGAGGGCCAACCGCGCTCGACCTTGACGGCGTGAGCCAGACCCTCTTTTATGAACCGTCCGGCGTTTCGAATCGCATCGGCCGGCTCAGCCTCGTACGACATGAACGGCATGTCGGCGACCACCAAGGCCCTTTTCACCGCACGGGTCACCGCCTTGGTCATCATGAGCATCTCATCCATCGTGACCGGGATCGTCGTCTCATAGCCCAGGACAGTCATTCCCCCGGAGTCACCCACCAGGATCAGGTCGATCCCGGCACGATCAACCAGCAGCGCCATCGGGTAGTCGTACGCCGTCAGCATGGTGATCTTCCGCCCTTCTCGCTTCATCTCCTGTAGGGTGGCCGTCCTGACCGTCTGACTGGTCATGATCGATCCCTCCTCTCGTATTCGCAATGCACCAGATTCCCAGCCGGCGCCTACACAAAAGGCCCGCCGGATCGATTCGGAGGGCCATGGTCTGCCGCCTTTGTCTCGGTCCTTACTAACGGGCTCCAAGCGGCACATAGTATTGGGTGCCCGGCCGTATCATCTCAATCTGTTTGACTAGGTCTTCAAAATCCTCCTTGTGCTTAACGAAGTCGATCTCATTGGTATTAACGACCAGCAGCGGCGTTGTCGAGTAGTGAAAGAAAAAATGGTTGTAGGCTGCGTTCACGTCCTCCAAATAAGACCGCTCCAGTTCCCGCTCGGAAGCCCTCGCCCGCGACTGAATCCGTCTGATCAGGACATCGGTGCTGGCTTGCAGATACAGGACGAGGTCGGGTTTAACGACGCGCGTCTCCAGAAGCGGCTGCAACCGCTCGTAGAGGGCCAACTCGTTGTCGTCCAGCGTCAGATACGCGAAGATCTTATCCTTGACAAACAGATAGTCGCTCACCAGCGACTGTTTGAAGAGATCGACTTGGGTCAGCTCCTGCTGTTGGCGGAACCTGTTCAACAGGTAATAGAGCTGGGCCTGAAAGGCGTACCGACGCATGTCGGTGTAGAATTGAGCGATAAACGGGTTCTCATCGGGACCCTCCAATAACTTTCTGGCCTGCAGCCGCTCCGCCAGCAATTCGGCCAGGCTCGTCTTGCCGACACCGATCGGGCCTTCGACCACAACGTAACGAGGTTTAGGGACGCGGCCTGCCACCTATTCATCCTCCCCTGATCCTACAGGCCTGACCGCCGGCGCCAATAGCCGGACGAGCGACGGATCGTCGAGACAATCGAGCAACTGCCGCATCGTGACGCCAAAAACAGGATGGCGAAGATCCGGATCAAGTTCGCAGAGCGGAATCAGCACGAAACGTCGCTGATGGAGCTGCGGGTGGGGGAGGATGAGATTCGATGTTTCCACGACCTGTGAACCCATGAGCAACAGGTCGAGATCGATGCTCCGATCTTCGCCCCGCGCCCGCTTCGCCGCGCGGCCCATGCTTCGTTCGATCCGTTGCAATTCGAGCAGCAATGCTCCCGGCGTAAGCTTCGTCTGTACGGAGACCACTCCGTTGACAAACCAGCCACCAGAGGCGGGAGGAACCGGCGCAGTCTCATAGAGTGACGATACGCGTATCGCTGCGACTCCTGCAATCTCCGACACGGCCCTGATAGCCTCTTGACAGCGCTCGATTCGGTTGCCCAGATTGGATCCGATCCCGATAAACGCAAGATCGCTCATGATCTAGGGGCTAGGTGGTAAGGTATAGGGTCTGGGGCACAGAAGAACACTGATTCACTTTCTGAAACTATTAGGGCTTGAGATTCGAGGCGGCAATCCGCTCTACCGCCTCCTTGATCCTGGAGACATCCACTGTCAGGGCCGCTCGAATATATCCTTCACCGGTCCGGCCGAACCCTGTTCCCGGGGTCATGACGATACCGACCTCGGAAAGCAGCGCGGAGGCTAACGAGGCGGATGTATGCCCCTTCGGGACACCAATCCAGACATAGAAGGTCGCTTGGGGTTTGTCTACCGCGAACCCGAGCGCCGACAGACCATCCACAAGCGCATCGCGCCTCTTTTTGTAGACGGCCCTCATCGCCTCAACACACTCCTGCGGGCCGTTCAGCGCCGCAATGGCAGCCTCCTGCACAGCCTGGAAGACCCCGGAGTCCAGGTTCGTCTTAATCCGGCCAAGACCGGACAGCACCTCACGACACCCGACTGCAAATCCAATCCGCCATCCGGTCATGTTGTAGGTCTTGGAAAGGGAATGGTACTCGATGGCAACGTCCTTCGCCCCCTCCACCGCCAAGAGGCTCTCCGGAAGGTACCCGTCGTACGCCATCTCGGAATAGGCTGCGTCGTGGCAGAGAATCAGCCGGTGCCTGCGCGCAAAGGCGACCGCCTCAGTAAAAAAAGCTCCGGATGCCACGGCGGCCGTTGGGTTATTGGGGTAGTTCAGGAACATGATCCGAGCCTTCTTCAGAACCTCCGAAGGGATCGCGTCAAGATCCGGCAGGAAGGACCGTTCCCGCGTGAGCGGCATAAAGTACGGGATCCCGTCGGCAAAGACGGTTCCTGCCTGATAGACCGGATAGCCGGGATCGGGAACCAGGACGACGTCGCCCGGATCGATAAACGCCAGCGGGATATGGCCGATCCCCTCTTTCGAACCGATGAGGCTCAGGACCTCGGTCTGCGGATCAAGCGTCACACCGAACCGTTTGCTGTACCAATCGGCCACCGCCTGTCGAAAGCTCAGCATCCCTTCGTATGAAGGGTACTGGTGATTCCGCGGGTCGGCCGAAGCCGCCTGCATCCTTGCGATGATGTGCGACGGGGTCGGCAGGTCAGGGTCGCCGACTCCCAGGTTAATGACATCCATTCCGCGACGGATCGCGTCCTGCTTCAAGCGGTCGATCTCAGCAAAGAGATACGGCGGCAACTTCGACAGCCGCTGTGCTACGCTAAAGGGTTCTCCCATGCCTATCTTCTCCTCATGAATTCGCTATCAGCTTTCAGCGACAACCGTGTTACTCAGCCGGCCGATCCCTTCCACCTCGATTTCGATCGTATCGCCGGGCCGCATCGGACCGATCCCCGAAGGGGTACCGGTCGTAATGACATCACCCGGATAGAGGGTCATGACTGTGGAGACAAAATGCAGCAGGTATGGCACCTCAAAGATCAGGTTATTGATGTTGGACTCCTGTCGGATCACACCGTTCAGGAACGCCCGGATAGGGGCGTCGGAGAGGTCCAGGTCTGTCTCGATCCAAGGGCCGAACGGCGCGAAGGTGTCGAACGATTTTGCTCGAGTCCACTGGCCGTCTTGACGTTGCAAGTCTCTCGCTGTCACATCGTTAAAGCAGACATACCCCAGGATGTAGCGATGCGCCTTCTCGACCGGTACGGCCCTCGCGGTCCTCTTGACGACGATTCCCAACTCCGCCTCATAATCGAGCCGACTGCACGACTTCGGATAGATAATCCGGCCACGATGGGGAAACGAGGCACTTGACGGCTTTAAGAAGATAATTGGCTCGTCCGGAGTCTGCAGCTTCATCTCCTCGGCGTGATCGCGATAGTTCAGGCCGACTCCTATGATCTTGGAGGGTTCAGTCGGCGTAAGGAACCTGATCCGCTTCAGCGAATGCGTCCGGCTCGTCACGACAAACTTGTTGAAGATGTCGCCCTGGATCTCCCGAACGACACTATCTTCTACGATACCGTACCTCGGTTGCCTGTCGACAACAAATCGCACAATCCGCATTATTTATGTCCATGACACCAAAGGGTCATCGCTAGAAACGCTCTCTCGCGCCTGTCACTACTCCAAAAGCCTCCCGTGTCATTGCGAGGCGAAGCCGAAGCAATCTCGCCGTCTTTCAGGACAACAACGATGAGATTGCCGCGCTTCTTTCAGTCGCTCGCAATGACTACAATGCTCCTGATTCATGTTCGCGCTCTTAATCCCAGCACATCCTGCATATCGTACAGTCCGGGCGGCCGGCCGATGATCCAACGGGCTGCGCGCAAGGCGCCGCGAGCAAAATTGTCCCGACTGTGGGCCCGGTGCGTGACCTCGATCCGCTCCCCCATGCCGTCAAAGATCACGGTATGTTCCCCAACCACGTCCCCGGCTCGCAGCGCATGAATAGCAATCTCTTCTTTACTGCGCGCTCCGACCATACCTTTTCGACCATAGACGCCCACCTTGCCTAAGTCACGGCCCAGCGCCCCGGCGATCACTTGTGCCATTTTCAATGCGGTCCCGCTGGGGGCGTCCTTTTTGAGCCGGTGGTGGGTCTCAACGATCTCAACATCGTACCCCTCTCCGAGGGTAGAGGCCACCTCAGTGAGAACCTTAAACAAGAGATTGACCCCGATACTCATGTTGGGCGAGAGCACGCACGGAACAGCCGAGCCGAGTTCCTTGATCCTGGTCAGATCGGCGGTGCTGAACCCCGTGGTCCCAACTACGACAGGTACCTTCGCCAGGGCGGCAATGGCCAGATGGGTCATAGTGGCCTGCGGAGTGGTGAAGTCGATCATCACCTGTCCTTCACCCACCACCGCACCCAGATCGCCGATAACCGGAACGCCCAGCGTGCCGATACCCGCCACCTCACCGGCATCACGCCCGATGCTCGGACTGCTTGGTTGTTCGATTGCCCCGGCCAGGGTGAAGTCGTCTGCCTCATGAATCATGGCGATAATTCGCCCGCCCATCCGCCCGGCTACGCCACAGACAACGGTGCGTATCATTGAGAAACACCGAACAAGGGTGAAGGGTGTAGGGTGTAGAGTGTAGGAATGCTCACGAGATCAGACCGTAGGCCCGCATCGCAGCTTTGAGCCGGTTCAGGCTGGGCTCGCTCATCGGGCAGAGCGGCAGGCGAAGCTCTCCACTGACCATTCCCAGAAGCGCCATAGCAGTCTTGACCGGGATCGGGTTGGTCTCATAGAACATCGCCTGACAGAGCGGGAAGAGTTTAAGGTGAATCTCCCTGGCGCGCTTCCAGTCACCGCCCAGGAACGCATGAGTCAAGTCGGCCACATCGCGTGGTACGATGTTGGCGACTACCGAAATCACGCCTCGCCCTCCCACCGCCAGGAGTGGCAGCGTCAGGGTATCATCCCCCGACAGGAACGAGAGCTTATCCCCGCACAGGACGATGTCCTGAGTCATCTGCTCCAGGTTGCCGGTTGCCTCCTTCATGCCGACGATATATGGATGATCTGCCAGCGCCGCCAGCGTTTCCGGCAGCATGTTGATTCCGGTCCGCCCCGGAATGTTGTAGAGAATTATCGGCAGTTCCGCCGCATCAGCAACGGCGCGGCAGTGCGCGATGAGACCCGCCTGTGTCGGCTTGTTGTAATAGGGGAGGACCAGGAGGGCACCATCGGCCCCGGCCTGCCTGGCGAAGCGGGTCAGATCGATCGCTTCAGCCGTACTGTTCGAGCCGGTCCCGGCAACGACCGCTATACGCCTGTTCACCGCCTCGACCGTCAGCTCGATCACCCGCCTGTGTTCATCATGGCTGAGCGTGGGGGACTCGCCTGTCGTCCCGCACGGCACCAGGGCATCGGTGCCGTTTGTGATGTGAAACTCTACCAACTCACGGAGGACCGACTCGTCAATCCGTCCGCCTTTGAAGGGGGTCACCAACGCCACCATCGAACCCTGGAACATCCTCTTCATACCGTCTCCATCCGAAACTATGCTTTCAGCGCATCCGCCATCAGTTCACCCTGGTAGACCAGCCGGACCTCCCCCTCGAAAAAGACCTCCTCATATTCCGGCCCCTTCCCGGTAAAAGACACCGTCAGTATCTCGCCGCTCCTGACCTGTACCCGCACCGGGGTTGAGACCAGCCCTAATGTCGCCGCCACCAGCGCCGAGCCGACGGTCCCCGTACCGCAGGCCAGCGTCTCGTCCTCGACGCCGCGTTCATAGGTCCGGATGGCCAGCGTATGCCCGTCAAGGATCGTTGCAAAATTGACATTGGTCCCAGCGGGTTGAAAGGCCGGATGAAACCTGATGGCGCGCCCCAGCGTTCGGATCGGGACCGCCTCCAGGTCGGTATAAAAGAGGACGGCATGCGGCACCCCCGTATTAATGCTGTGGATCTCATGCAGGTCGCCATCCACCTCAATTGATTGATGAAGGCGAATGTCCCGTGGCCGACTTGTCTGAAGCTTGACCCTCGAACCGTTTACTTCAGCTCGAATAATCCCGGCCAGCGTTTCAAAGGCCATGTGGGGTCCGGCGATCCCCAGCATCTCAGCAAACCTCGCCACGCAGCGGCCGCCATTGCCGCACATCTCCGCCTCGCTACCGTCGGCGTTCAAGATTCGCATCCGGAAATCTGCTACTGAGGAAGGTTCGACCAGGATCAGGCCATCGGCTCCCACCGATATCCGTCGCCGGCAGACCCGCTCAGCCAGCGTCGTGAGCTCAATATCGAGCCGGCCATCGCGGTTGTCGACCACGATGAAATCGTTCCCGCTCCCGCTCATCTTCATAAAGATCAGCTTATCCATCATACCGCTCTCTCGACAGTTATCGATCAAAGATCCGGAGGAAGCCGCTCGCTTCGGACCAGATCCTCATAGCTTTCCCGCTCGCGAATCGTGAAGATGCGATCGCCCTTCACCAGGATCTCCGGAAGTCGGGGCCGGCTGTTATAGTTGGATGACATCGTGTGGCCATAGGCGCCGGCGCTCATTACGACCAATAGCTCCCCTGGCTCTGGGGCCGGCATCGATCGGTCCTTGGCCAGGAAATCTCCCGACTCGCAGACGGGACCCACCACATCGGCCACTACCGTCTCCCGCTCTTTCTCACGCCGTGCGGGGAGGATGGAGTGGAATGAGCCGTACAGACTCGGGCGAACCAGGTCGTTCATCCCGGCATCGACTATGATAAAATGTTTGGCAGGCGTACGCTTGTCGTAGAGGACCCTCGTCACTAGAACCCCCGCATTCCCCACGATCACCCGTCCCGGCTCCAGCACGATGGTGCAGTCCAGATCCTTGACGACCGCAATCATGGCTTCCGCGAAGACCCGTGGCACCGGCGGATTTTCATCCTTGTAGGTAATCCCGAGCCCGCCACCGACATCCAGGTACTTGATCGCAAAGCCATGATCTCGGAGTTCCGCGATCAGCCCGGCAATCTTGGCCAGACTGTCTACAAAGGGCGCGATCTCGGTGATCTGGGACCCGATATGCTGATGAACTCCGACGACCTCGATGTGTCGCAGTTCCCTGGCGACTCGGTACTCCTCCATCGCCAGGGAGATATCGATACCGAACTTACTCTTCTTCAGCCCGGTCGAAATATACGGATGCGTCTTTGGATCGACGTCCGGGTTGATCCGCAGCGCCACCCTCGCCTTCGTCCCCATGGCCTCGGCCACGTCATTCAGCAGGCGGAGCTCCTGGGGCGACTCCACGTTAAACATCAGGATATCGGACTTCAGGGCGAAGTCCATCTCCTCGCGGGTCTTGCCCACTCCCGCAAAGACGATCCGGCTGGGCGGAATACCGGCCCTCATGGCGCGATACAGCTCTCCGCCCGACACAACATCGGCGCCGCCTCCGAGGTCGGCGAAGAGCTTCAACGTCGCGCCGTTGGAGTTCGCCTTCATCGCAAAACAAACCAAGTGGGGGATGTCGGCGAAC
Source organism: Candidatus Methylomirabilota bacterium (assembly GCA_028870115.1). Classification (NCBI taxonomy): domain Bacteria; phylum Methylomirabilota (SeqCode); species Candidatus Methylomirabilota bacterium. The sequence continues at coordinate 37,173 of JAGWQH010000102.1, read as the reverse complement.
GCCTGATCAAACGTTCGGAAGTGATGCGCGAGCGTCGCGTGACTATACAGATAGAACGGGGTGCCGACCTCCTCAGCGATCCGCTCAATCGGCACCTCTTCGCACATGAGATGATCACCGCGATACTGGAAATGATGCATGCAAGCACTCTCCTGGTGAGTCGTTATGTGTCGGATTTTGGCACAGGGTGGGCGAGTAGTCAAAAGGAAAGTAGGGGTCAGAGGTCAGGTAGAGAGGCTGAAGGTTGAAGGCTATATGATCGCTGCTTTACCCCTAACAGCCGTCAGCCGTCAGCCTAAACGCCTAAGTAGTACGAAAACACGTATAGTGCGCAAGGAGCGATCTACTCTCGACGATCCTCCCCGCTCAATCTGAGCAAATGCTTGTCCAGACTAGTCTAGTCTGGTGATTACCCCTGCACGACCCGGACCCGGACCGCCTTCGCACGGCCACGATCATCCTGGCCCAGGTCAAACTCGACCGTGTCGCCTTCCCTCAGGGTAACGCCCCCCTCCACGTCACTCGCGTGGACGAACGCATCCTGTCCCCCATCGTCCCGCACGACGAACCCGAACCGTTTCGTTACGTTGAACCACTTCACTTTACCTTTCATGCTTGTCACCTCCTGTTGTCGTTAAGACCCTGCGGCCTTTCAATGCCCTGTCCCTATAGACAGGAATCTTTACCTCGCACCCCGCATCCTTACACTGCGCAACGCTTCGATCAGCCTCTCTTCTCCGACTCCGTCTACTCCTCGACGATACCGAGGCGGCGCTTCTCCGTCTCCCGGATTCGATCCCGAAGCTCCGCCGCGCGCTCGAATTCGAGCCGCTTCGCTGCTGCCCGCATCTCTTTCTCTAACTGCTCGATGTAGGCCGGTAGCTCTTCTTGCGTAAAACGGCCAGCTCCCTCGGCGTCTGACGTTGCTGGAACGGTGTAGTAATCCTTCTCGCAGACGCTTGAGAGGACATCAGAAATCGACTTCTTGATGCTTTCCGGCGTGATTCCGTACTCGCGGTTATAAGCCATCTGACGCTCGCGTCTCCGCTCAGTCTCCTCCATGGCGCGCCTCATCGAGTCGGTGATGGTGTCGGCGTATAGCACCACCCGCCCCTCGACGTTCCTGGCGGCGCGGCCGATAGTCTGGATAAGAGACCCGGAGGAGCGAAGGAACCCCTCCTTGTCGGCATCCAGGATGGCGACCAGCGCCACCTCGGGGATGTCCAGTCCTTCCCGCAACAGGTTAATCCCGACCAGCACATCAAACTTCCCAAGCCTCAGTTCGCGGATGATCTCATTTCGCTCGAGCGTATCGATGTCCGAGTGCAGGTAGCGGACCTTGATCCCGACCTCGGCGAGGTAGTCGGTAAGGTTCTCAGCCATCCGCTTGGTCAGCGTCGTGACCAGGACCCGATGGCCTCTCGCGGTGATCGCTCGGATCTCGCCGATCAGGTCATCGATCTGCCCGCGGATCGGCCTGACCTGGATCTCAGGGTCGATCAATCCGGTGGGGCGGATAATCTGTTCCACGACCTCCCCCTTCACCTTCGTCAGTTCGTAGGGGCCTGGCGTAGCCGACACGTAAATGACCTGACGCACAGCCCGCTCAAACTCCTCGAAGGTGAACGGTCGATTATCCAGGGCAGACGGAAGACGGAACCCGTACTCCACCAGCGTCCCCTTGCGGGAGCGGTCGCCATGATACATGCCACGGACCTGCGGGATCGTCTGATGAGATTCATCGATGATCACCAGGGCATCCCTCGGCAGGTAGTCCATCAGCGTGGGGGGCGGCTCGCCTATGGCCCGACCCGATAGATGGCGCGAGTAGTTCTCGATCCCCTTGCAGGTCCCGATCTCCCGCATCATCTCCAGGTCGAAGAAGGTGCGCTGCTTCAGCCGCTGCACCTCGAGAAGCTTCCCGGCCTTCTCAAAGGACGCGACCTGCTCATTCAGCTCCTCGAGAATCGCAGCGAAGGCCACCTCGCGACGGTCGTGGGGGGTGACATAATGCGTGGCCGGATAGATCGGAACCCGATAGAGTCCCTGGATCCGCTCGCCCGTAACCGGGTCGATCTCCCACAGCCCTTCCACCTCGTCGCCGAACAGTTCCACTCGAACCACCGTGTCGGCGTAGGCGGGGAAGATCTCCACAACGTCCCCTCGGACTCTGAACGTTCCGCGGTGCAGATCGTACTCGTTCCGCTGATACTGGATCTCCACCAGCTTCCGGAGCATCGCCTCCCGATTACAATGGCCGCCCCGCTCCAGGAAAACCATCATCCCATAATAGGCTTCCGGGGAACCCAAACCATAGATGCATGAGACGGAAGCCACGATGACTACGTCACGCCGCTCCAGCAGCGACCGAGTGGCCGAATGGCGAAGCTTGTCGATCTGATCGTTGATCATCGAATCCTTCTCGATGAAGGTATCAGTGACAGGCAGGTACGCCTCGGGCTGATAGTAGTCGTAGTAGCTCACGAAGTATTCAACGGCATTATGCGGGAAAAACGCCTTGAACTCTTCAAAGAGCTGGGCGGCCAAGGTCTTGTTGTGGGCAATGATCAGCGTCGGGCGTTCGATCGCGGCGATCACGTTCGCCATGGTAAACGTCTTGCCCGAACCTGTCACGCCAAGGAGCACCTGGTGGGGCCGACCCTGCAGGCACCCCTCAACCAGTTTTCTGATCGCCTGGGGTTGATCGCCCTTTGGCTGATAGTCGCAGACGAGCTTGAAATTGGGCATGGTGGAAGGTGGTCAGGAAAGGGAGCCCGACAGGTCCCCCCCTGCTCCACGGGGAAGGTACTTGCTCCAGGACCCGGCCCCGTGCGGGGAATAGAACATGATGCCGAGGTACACGACAGAGACCGGCTTGGCTGGCTTGCGGAGCAGGCTCATGCTGGCCTCGTGAAGGGGCTTACTGCCCTTCTTCAAATTGCAGGCGCGGCAGGCGCTCACCACATTCTCCCAGACAGTCCGTCCGCCAAGCGATCTGGGGATCACATGGTCGATGGTCATCCGTTCGCCGCCGTTTCGACCGCAGTACTGACAGGTATAGGCGTCCCGCTTCAGGATATTCTTCTTATTAAAGGAGACCGTGGGAATGACGGGACGCCTCACGTAGCGATGGAGGCGGATCACAGCAGGGATAACAAAAACAATCGATGGAGAGTGAATGAAGTGTGGACTGTCCTCGATCCGTTCGGCCTTTCCGGTATACAGCAGAATAATAGCTCTTCGCGCGGTACAGACGTGGAGGGGCTCAAAAGAGTTGTTCAATACCAATACTTTGTCAGTGTCCATCGAACGGTTCAGTGGACTCAAGGCTTACGAATCCCCGTATAGTGGAATCATCCTTAGCATACAACGGGGAGGTTGTCAACGCAAAGGAAAGAAGATGTTGGTAGCAAGTGAACTGGTCTCGCAACGGTTGGGTGTAGTGGCCCACTGAAGGTCAACAGGGCTCACGCAGCCTGGGGGAGCTGATAGAAGCATTCGCGCCAGGCACGAGAGGCAAGATACCCCAGAGCCGAGTGATGCCGTTCCGTGTTGTAGCGGTCGATCCAGGCCAGGATGACCCCCGTTGGGCCTGCTCGAAGGACGCGAAATGGTGTAACCACACATACTCCTGCTTCAGGGTTCGGCGCTGCTCAACCCAAGGACAGAAAAGCCGCTTCGGAGTCGCCGAGAAAAGCAATGATCTCGCGTTCAAACATACGTAGCAGCGTTTCGATGGTCCGGGTCGAACAATTGCCGCGGCGAATCCAGATCACCTTTGGAGGATGGCCAAGAAGGAAACTCATCTGATGGAAGTCGGAGTCCTTGGACACTATGGCAAGTCCATGTTGAGCTGCGTAAGCCCAGACCTCTGTGTCAACTCCGCGCTGTAGGCCGATATCACGAACGTGAACCGACTCAGGGAAAAGGTCCGCAAGGGCACTGACGAGGCGTGGCGAGAGGTTCTGGTCGAAAAGCAGCCTCATGCTGCCGGCGGAACCGACACCATTCTACGCTCACGATCAGCCGCGAAGGCGAGGCAAGCACGGATGTCCTCGGCTGTGAGGTCGGGGAAATCGGTGAGGATCTCCGCTTCAGTCATTCCGGAAGCGAGATACTCGAGGACATCGTATACGGTAATGCGCAGTCCGCGGATGCACGGCTTTCCGCCACACTTGCCTGGCTCAATCGTGATGACATTTCGGTAGTCCATATGCCAATGATAGGCGCACCGTTTCCGGCGGTCAACCCCAATCACGCGCCGCACGCTGGTGTTCACCTGCCGCACGGTCGGGTGGAACACGTTGTGGGGCGGCGCTATGGTGACGCACTCAGGAAAAATGCTCGGAATTGATAAAGCTTTTGTAGATAACGAGCAAACATTTGGAGAGAAATATATTGGTCCTCACGTAATACGGGCTTGCCAGTTGGATGCCCTGCGTCGTTCCTTTGTATGCGTAACAGGTCAATCACAGCGTCAAACGTGAGGCTCATGCCGTCGGCAAGTTCATCAGATAGATCGCCCTTCCGAGGTTCGATGCGGTTTCTGAATTCTTCGAATTTTCTCACATACGGTTGTCGGGGGTCATCGAGAATTTTCCTCAGCGCCACGCCAGATGATTGCAGCCACGCTACGCTTGCAACGGCCATCTCCATAAAAGCTGCTTCTGACGCTACACCCAAACTTACTGCCGACGCAAGATAGCAGCCATTTGTGTAACACCGAACGGCCTCATCGGCATACATGGAGACAAGATCGCTCATGCCAGCGACGTTTGACCGAAGCCGTGCCATGTATCGTTCCGGATCATCGGGATTGAATTGTTCATCTTTCGCGGCGGCTGTTCCGGCATCTGTAAGTCGCCATTCCCAATTTTCCGGTGCAGACTGCCAGATATTGATATAAATCAGCCCTCGGCCTACAAGTGACCAAAGAGTTTGAGAGATAAGCTCACGGGACGGCCTACTCTCCCTGGGGTACTCATTCAATACAGCCTCGGTGAAATAGTGGTCTCCTCTACCAAGCCTTTTATCTACCCTGGGCTCCGCTAATAATCTCAAGATGGTACTTTGCAAGGTTACAGTATTAGTAGGCATTCCTGTGACCTATGATGAATGTTGGAATTGAGCCCACTTCATGTGCCGCTCAATAAAGGACTGAAACGACCCTACCGGTCGTCACAATCCTTGTTGGTTACGCCGAATACTTGGCATCGCGCTGTGCCGCTCTCAGCACGTCCCGAAATATCTGTAATAGCTCTTCGAGAGAAACCTTCACGCGCGCGTAGTCCCGGACTACGCCCTTGCCGCGGTGGGTGATGTTGGAGCGCACCTGATAGTAGTAGCGCACCGCCCTCTCCGATACCTCTGGGTCAAGAACTTCCTTCTCAGTAGGCCTATCAGCCCGATAGACTTCGCGGCGTGCCGTGACGTGTTGTCGAAGGCTTTCGACGAATGCTGGCTCACGTGCTAGCTGGCCAACCTTCTCTGAGACCTTATCGCTGAGGTGATAACGTAGTGACACGTACCGCTCAATGGAGGACCAGAGGAGAAGATAAGCCATCTGCAATCTGAACAGAGGCTTCAGATTCCAGTCAAAGTCTTGCGATTTGAGCGTCTCCTCCACCACATCCAGCGCTGCCGTGAAAAGTGGGTCGTTCCAGCCGTTCCACTCGTCTTCCTCGCAGGCTACGCTGCCTTTCCTTGGAGACCGACCGACCAAAACGTTTGCGAGCTTGTCATCGACTTGGGCTACGTCCCAGCGGTAATGTTGGTCTGGCTCCATGGCTGATATGCGGTCGTATGCTTCCGCGATTCCCTCAGGCGGGAACGATAGTAGCGCGCCTTTGACGGACCCGAGCCCCTCCAGGTCAATGATCGGCAGGCCATCACGCAGGAATAGACTTCCCGCTACGCTTGCCGGCTCGGCAACCGCGCTGACGAGGTCACTCAGCTGGAAGAAGGCCAACTGTCCAGGCCTGAAAAGGCCGTAAGCAAAGAAGGGGCGATCAATGCTCGGCGGGCGTTTCATTGATTACGTCCGTTCCATCGGGACGAGATCGGCACGCCAGATGTTCATCGCAGCGAATAGGGGTCTCGCCTCCTCCCGCAGCCTGACCCATGCTGCGGGAATTTCTTGAGCACGGGCGTCGAAGTCGAGACGGTCGGTCTCTCGAAGCTCCGACTCGACTTCCGCGAGTGACGGACACGACCTGAAGCGCCGAGGGCAGAAGGCGATGCATGCATCCAGCAAGGAGTCAGGGTGGCTTGGCTCAGGCGGTACGATGACTCGAACCCTGCCGATGGGCCTGATGGACCTGTCGAAGTAGTGGGGCTCAAGCCATTGGCGGTCAGCGTTTCCTACAAGGACGAGGAACTCGATGGGATTGAGCCCGTCGGCCCCCATGAAACCGCCGGGGGCTCCGATCACATAGAGCTTGGAATACCCTGCCACTATGGCCCCCTTGTCTCTGTCCCTCGACCTAACATTTACTTTTGAGCTTCTCCTACAAATGGAAACATTCTATTTGATGGTAGTGCGGTGTCAAGGTATTATCACCAGAATTGTCATGGCCCCCTCCAGGCTACCCATATATCATGAAAATTGCCTGGCGTGGAAGGGCTACGCCCGGCATGGGTGCCGGGGGCTCCGGGACGCGACAGACTCGATAGACATTTTCTGAGCGGGAGAGATGGAAAAACTCAAGGCGATTATCTTTGACGTGGATGGGACGCTGGCCGATACGGAGCGGAACGGGCATCTGGTGGCCTGCAACGAGGCGTTCGCGCAGATGGGGTTTGATATCCGCTGGAGCTGGGAGGAGTTCAAAGAGCTGTTGAAGATTCCCGGTAATGCCCGGCGGATGCGACTGGCGCTTTCGACCCGGACCTCGCTCTCCGAGACCGAGATCGACCGGATTGTGCCGGAGCTGTTTGCGTTGAAGAAGGAGTTGTATCTGCAGCGGGTTGGTGGGCTGTCGCTGTACCCCGGTGTGGCCCGGATTATCCACGAGGCGATCGATCGCGGTATTCGACTGGCGATCGTATCGGTCACCCATGAAGATCAGATCCTCGCGCTCCTGAAGGCGCTGATTCCAGAGGCTCTCGATGTCTTCAGCCCGATTTTCGGCCAACAATCCGGAAAGAAGGACTCGGCCCTGTATGCGCGGTGCGCGGCGATGCTCGGATTCGATGCGTCGGAGATCCTGGTTATCGAGGACTCCGAGAAAGGTTTCAAGGCGGCCAATGGAGCCGGCTTGCCGTGCGCCGTCGTCTATAATGAGTATACGCGCGGTCAGGACTTCACCGGCGCCGAGCTTGTGGTCCGGAGCCTGGAGTGCCTGAACCTCGACCTTCTGGAAAGGTTGTGCCTGAGCTAACCACAAAAGGCGCCCTCGCCTTCGGGCGATCGATCCTTGACATCGTCAAGGACGATATGTCACTTTTTGCTTAGCGTGTCACGATGTACCAGTGAGTCGCGATGATCATCGGGGTCCCAAAAGAGATCAAAGAGGCTGAGAGTCGGGTAGCGATCATACCCGCCGGCGTCCAGGCGTTGCAGGCGCATGGGCACCGGGTGCTGGTCCAGCGAGGGGCCGGGATCGGCTCCGGCTTATCGGACGACGCATACGCCAAGGCCGGAGCCGAACTGATTGGCGATCCGACAACGATCTACGCCCAGGCCGATCTGATCTACAAGGTCAAGGAACCGATTCCTCCCGAGTGCGAGATGCTCCGGGAAGGACAGGTGTTGTTTACCTTTCTGCATCTGGCCCCCGTGCCTGAACTCACCAAACAGCTCCTTGCGCGGCGGGTGGTAGCGGTGGCCTATGAGACCGTAGAGACGCCAGAAGGCCGAAAGCCGCTACTCGAGCCGATGAGCGAGATCGCCGGACGGATGGCAATCCACGTCGGGGCGCACTATCTGGCTACCCCGCATGGCGGGCGCGGCGTGCTGATCGGCGGGGTGCCAGGGGTCCCCCCCGCCACCGTCGTAATCCTGGGCGGCGGCGTCGTCGGGGCCAACGCGGCGAAGGTAGCGGCAGGCATGGGCGCATGGGTCTATCTGTTGGACGTGGATCAGACCCGCATGCGCCACCTTGACGAGATCCTTCCGGAGAATGTGACGACCCTCATTTCAAATTCGATGAGCATCGAGGAGTGCGTACGACGGGCCGATATCCTGATCGGGGCCGTCTACATCTCCGGGGCCAGAGCCCCCAAACTGGTGACCCGGGAGATGATCACGCTCATGAAGCCTGGATCGGTGATCGTTGATGTGGCCATCGATCAGGGCGGCTGCTTTGAGACCAGCCGCCCCACCTCCCACAGCGACCCCGTTTATGCCGTGGACGGTATCCTGCACTACTGTGTCGCCAACATGCCAGGCGCCTTCGCCAGGACCTCAACCTTTGCCCTCACCAACGTCACCCTTCCCTACGCCCTTCGGCTCGCCGACAGCGGGTGGCGCCGGGCCATCCTGGACTGCCCAGAGTTGTCGCTGGGATTGAATCTCGCCCTCGGTCACGTCACCCATCCCGCGGTGGCCGACGCGCATGGCCTGGCCTACCTGCCGCCCCTGGACGCCGCAAAGGCTTAGCGCAAGGCGATCATCCCCCGTTTATGACTGCTCAGACGAACCCGCATGATGTCGGCTCCCATGTGGCGGCGGTTTATAACGCCATGCTGGCGGAGTACGACCAGATCGAGGACCAGTTTTATTTCGCCGAATGCTATCGGATCTACAGAGAAACGGTCGAATGGATCGTCCGCGAGAAGCCGGACGGCCTGGCGATTGACCTTGGGTGCGGGACGGGGAAACAGACGGTCCTGCTGGCGCAGCGGGCCGGGCGGGTAGTCGGGATCGACATCTCGGATCAGATGATCGAGGCGGCGCGGCAACGGTGCAATGGCCGGTCTAACGTCAGCCTTGTGACCGGCGACATCACCAGGCTGCCGTTCGAAGATGGATGCGCCCAGGCCATGGTCGCCTATGGCGATGTCATCGGCCACAACTTTACGGCGGTCGATGTCGTACTGCGAGAGATGGTGCGGGTCTGTGCGCCGCGCGGGCTCATCTCGTTCGAGATCGATTCGAAGTGGTGTCCTGATCTGCTCTATCTGCCAAAGGAGCTGTGGCAGGCCATGACGACTCTGGGCGGGCACCTGCGGGAGTGGAAAGAGATGCAGTTTAAGACCTTCACCTGGTCGGAGCTGACACGCCTCTTGCAGGCGCACAATCTGCGGCTTGTTGAGGTCCGGAGCATGAATATCCTGACCATGCTGTTCCCCCCGTCGCTGCTCTTTCGCCGGAGGCAGGACGCCCCTCGTTTCGATGCTCTCTTCCGACGCGTGATGGCGCTCGATATGAGGCTGGGAAGGTGCCTGCGGTGCGGCTCCACTAGAATCGTGACGGTGGAGAAGCCGTAAACGGTGCGCGGTACGCGGGTACGAGGTTAGTTGCCGTTCGCCGTTACGCGGCGATCTCGACGCGATTTCTGCCTCCCTGCTTGGCACGATAGAGGGCCGAGTCCGCCGCTTGCAGCACTGCGTCTGCCGTCTCGCCATGCTGCGGCCAGACGGCGACGCCCAATGAGAGCGTGATCGTACCCAATTGTATACCGGCAACACGCACCACAAGCGACTGCGCGCCGAGGCGCACCTGTTCCGCGCGCTCGCGTACAATGTCCAGCGAGGCGCCAGGCAGAATCAGCGTGAACTCTTCGCCGCCGTAGCGACACGCAATATCGTCGCCGCGCACGTGATGCCGCAAGAATCTGCCCAGCGCAGAGAGGACCGCGTCGCCGGCGTCATGCCCGTGGGTGTCGTTGAGCTGCTTGAAATGGTCGATATCCAACATTACCACGCCGAGCGTTGAACCGGCACGTGTGGCGCGCAGGATTTCGCGCGGCAGGGTCTCGTCCAGATAGCGGCGATTGAACAGACCGGTCAACGAATCGCGAATCGATTGCTGGCGCAGGGTCTCACGCAGCCGCAGGTTGCCGAGGGAGAGGCTGAGGCTGTTGGCTACGGTCTCCGCCAGGGTTAGGAAAGCCGGTTCCGCCAGGTCTGTGTCGTCGACTTCGCAACGGCAGAGATGTAAGATACCCAGCGCCTCGCCGTGCGCCAGCAATGGGACGCACATCCACTCTCGCCGCTTGGCGGGAGGCGTGTGACGGCACAGCGGCTCGTCGCGACTGGCGCGTACGCAATGCGGCTGCCCGCGCCGCAGGGCCCAACAGTCTTCGGACGCGAAGGCAGAGCTCAGATAAGCCGTCGGATCGCCCCATGCCGACGTCTGTTCCAGGAGGTCCCGCGAGGGTGAACGCACATAGAGCGCGCCCGTGTCGTGAGGGAACAGTCGCGGCAGATAGCGTTGAGCGACATCGTACGCTTCATCGGCGCTGATGCTGCCTTGGATCAGGTCGGTCATTTCGCGCAGCAGGTGCAGTTCCGCCGTACGACGTTCCAATTCGCGCATCGTAACGGTTATTGCGGCGTTTGCTTCGCGCAGCGCGACCTCCGCGCGCTTGCGGTCGGTGTTATCGATGGCAATTGAGATAAAGCCCGTGACATTACCGCGCGAATCGCTCCAGGGTGCAAGCGACAGCGTAACGTCCAGCGGCGTGCCGTCTTTTTTCAGACGCATGGTCTCATGCCCAGTGATGATCTCGCCACCGGCAAGCCGCTTACACAACGCCTCAAATTCATCGCGCTTGTCGGGTGGAATCCCCGGTGCGGGACGGTTCAGAACTTCCCCCTCACCCCAGCCATACAACCGTTCGGCGTCGAGACTCCACATCCGCACGACACCGTTGAAGTCGAGCACCATACCCGCGATAGGCGCTCGGTTGACCAGCCTACGCAGGGCTCGATTGCTGCCGGCAAGCGTCTGTTCCAGATTGGCCCGCGCGTCCAGCGCGATGACCAGATTAACGCGCATCTGTTCGAACGCATCGGCCAGTTCGCCGATTTCATCGGCGCACTCCATCGAGATTGGCGCATCCAGCTCCTGTCGTCCCAGCCTGTATGCGGCCTCGCGCAGTTGATGGATCGGCTTCGTAATCGACCGCGATGTCACCCAGCCGATACCTGCTGCGATAGCCAGCACAAAAAGACCGGCTATCGCGAACCAGCGCGTCTGTACTGCAACGTGCCGCATGTCGCTTTCGTAGGACGCGGTGTAATCCAACAGCAGCGCGCCTACGATCTTCCCGTCTCTGGCCTGGATCGGAACAACCATCTGACGGATGCCGGCAGGATAGTCCGCGCTTCTTTCAACGAACGCGCGAGCCCGGCCATCCTGGATGGTCAGCGCCACATCATTGCCCTCATCGTGCGTATACGTCATCCCAATATCTTGTGTGATCACGTCTGCAACAATCCGCTTACGCGAGTCCACGATCTCAATGTCCCGCTTCTGCACTCGCGCCAGTTTCTCCACCAACTCCTGTATATAGGCGGGCTGGTCGAAGAAGACATCTGGCCTACCGGCCTTTTCATCCAGTTTGGCGACACTCACGCTCAAGTAGCGCGCGCTCTGCTCCGCGTCGGCTATCACGGCATGGTTAACCGCTCGCATATGTACGACTGCGTGCCAGATGCCCAACAAAGCGAACAAAAGCGTCGCCACGACAAAACCGCACATCAGGCGGGACGCAATCCCGATGTGGCGCCACATATGCGGCGCGCCGGACCGGGGTTGAGCGCGCTGAATGCGGGCGGCGTCCAGTTCACGCCGGATTGCGGCAACCAGGCGCGCAGGCTGATCCTTGCGAATATAATCTCGCGCGCCCGCTTTGACGACTTCAATCGCGGTCTCGTCGGAAATGATGCCGGAAACAACGATGAACGGAATCGCTTTTCCGGTTGATCGCAGGAGCTTCAGCGCTGCCATGCCGTCAAAGGTCGGCAGGTGGTAGTCGGCGACGATGATATCCCACTCGGCGCGCGCCAGCTCCGCGCGCATCTGCTCAGCAGTTTCGACACGCACGGACGTGACGTCAAAGCCGCCATGCGTGATCGCCTGCAACAGCAGTCCGGCGTCGACTGCGTTGCCTTCAACGAGCAGGATGCGCAAAGGGGTGGCTGGTGCGGATTGCCGGCGGTCTACTTCTCGATTACCAGGTGAGAGGAGCGGCTGTTCCATCTTTTTGATTCCAAACTACTGGCGGAAGTCGTTTGCCTACGTGGCGCCCGCAATGTCATCCCAATCATCATCGCATATAATATAGTACATTTTATTACAAAGTGGTCATAGATGCTGACATTTATGATATAATAATATACAGAAATCGCTCGGATAGTATATTGATCGGTGATGATGTGGGTATCACGAACTACCGCTTGACACTGCACGTATTCGAGCTGATTTTATGCTTTCTCGGTAAACGGAAAACCTGGAGAGGGTCTGAGCAGACTGGTGTCTATCTAGGATTCTGTGTGAAGCCGGCTTTTGAAGTCCGGCGGCAGCGGGGCCTCGAACTCCATCCACGCATCGGTCCTCGGGTGGAAGAAACCCAACTTCCAGGCATGCAGCAGATGCCGCTCCGCCTTACCCTTGAACTTTGAACTTTGAACTTTGAACTTTTTTTCCTTTGTTCCCCCGTACACCTTATCGCCCACGACCGGGTGGCCGATTGCGGACAGGTGGACCCGGATCTGGTGGGTCCTGCCGGTCTGCGGCATGAGTTCGAGTAGTGTAAGGTCACCCAGTCGCTTCACCACCCGGTAGATGGTTACCGCCTTCCGACCTTTGCGTGTGCGCACCGCCATCCGCTTTCGATCCCGTTCGTGCCGGCCGATGTCAGCTACGATCTGCCCCTCAGACTGCTTGACCTCGCCATGCACCAGCGCGATGTAGGTCTTCTGGACCCGGCGTCCTTTGAATTGTGTGGCGAGTGAGGCCATGGCCGCGTCGGTTTTAGCCACGACCATCGCTCCCGACGTCTCTTTGTCGAGCCGGTGAACGATCCCTGGTCGTCGCTCTTCGCCGATCCCTGGGAGATCCGGACAGTGATACAGAATGGCGTGGACCAGCGTACCGGCCGGATGCCCGGGGGCGGGGTGCACGACCAGTCCCGCCGGCTTATTCAGGATCAGGAGGTCGGTATCTTCGTACAGGATGTCGAGGGGAATCGGTTCAGGTGTGAGAGTGGACGGTTGTGGCGAAGGGATCGAGAGGCTGATCTGCTGGCCCGGGTGGGCCGTGGCGCTCGCCTTCGGGTGGCGACCATCGACCAGCACCCGGCCGGCTTTGATGAGGCGCTGGATCTGTGAGCGTGGGAGCCCGGTCGCGGCAGTGAGGTACCGGTCCAGCCGCAGGCCGGCGACCGAGGCATCGGCTATGAGTTCGCGGACCTCATCGCCGCTCACGAAGCCGGACCTCGATGACGCTCCCGACGTTCATCAAGGATCAGCGTGAGCATCATGAGCGACACGCCGATGGTGATGGCGGAGTCCGCAACGTTGAACGCGGGCCAGTGATACTGGTAATAGTGAACATCGATGAAGTCGACAACCATCCCGATTCTCAACCGATCCGCCAGGTTGCCGACAGCGCCCCCAAGGATCAGGCTCAACCCGAACGAGCCAAGCGGATGGTCGTCAGATCTGTGATGTCGATAGTACAGAATGAACCCGATGGCCAGGAGAGAGATGCCGATGAAGAAAGGGTTGCGAACCCCTGCGGCCTGGGCGGCCAGGAAGCCGAATGCCGCACCAGGGTTCATGACATGGACGATCGCGAAGAGATCAGGGATGAGGGGGATGCTGTGGCCGAGGGGTATCGAAGCCTGGATCAACAGCTTGGAGATCTGATCGAGAACGATAACGATGAGCGCAACAGCGTAGAAACGCAACCCTATACCCTCTCCCCTATCTCTTCCAGGACGCTGGCGCAGCGGGCGCAGACATCCGGGTAAGGGATCGACCGACCCACGCTTTCGCTGTAGGTCCAGCATCGCGCGCATTTGAGCCCCTCTGCCCGCCCTACCCGCACCTCAACCTTTTTTCCGACCGTATCCGCCTCGGCCAGACTCCCTACGCTCACGGACGAGACGATGAACAGCATCGGCAGATCAGCTTCGTACTGGGTGAGAACCGGCAGCAAGGCGGGCTCGACCAGCAGGTCAACTCGCGCCTCCAGTGACGTCCCGATAAGCTTGGCTTTGCGAGCGGCTTCGAGGGCTTTCAGGACCTCATCACGAACCGACAGTAAAATATCCCAGCGGGCTTCAAGGGTTTCGTCCAGCAGATCGGGCCGGACGAGCGGGAATTCGGCAAGGTGCACGCTCTCCCCCTCGCCGCCCTCCTTGGGCATTGCCTGCCAGACCTCATCGGCGGTAAAGGACAGGACCGGCGCCATAAGTCTGACGAGCGCGCCAAGGATCCGATACATCGAGGTTTGGGCCGCACGTCTGGCGCGAGAGCGAGGGGCCGAAGTGTAGACCCGATCCTTGAGGACATCCAGGTAAAAGGCTGAAAGGTCCACAGCGCAGAAGTTGTGCAGGCTATGGTAGAGGAGGTGAAACTCGTAGGTCTCGTAGGCCCGGCGCACTCGTTCGATGAGCCGCTCCAGTCGACTCAGGATGAACCGATCGATCTCATCGAGTTCGTTGGGCGGCAGCGCATCCTGAGTAGGCTGGAAGTCGGACAGGTTGCCGAGCAGATAGCGACAGGTATTCCGAATGCGCCGGTACCCTTCCGCCAGTCGCTTCAAGATTTCCTCGGAGATCCGGATATCATCGCGATAGTCCTCGGCTGCCACCCACAAGCGAAGAATCTCGGCGCCGTACCGTTCGATCACCTCTTGGGGCGCCACAACGTTGCCGAGCGACTTCGACATCTTCTTGCCTTCGCCGTCCACCACGAAGCCGTGGGTCAGGACCGCCCGATAGGGCGCGTGTCCCCGGGTTCCGACTGCGGTGAGCAACGAGCTATGGAACCAGCCCCGATGCTGGTCGCTCCCTTCGAGGTACATGTCGGCGGGCCACTGTTGGTCAGGTCGGACCGCGAGGACGGCTGCGTGGCTCACACCGGAATCGAACCAGACATCCAGGATGTCGCGTTCCTTCTCGAAGTCGGTCCTCTTGCAGTTAGAACAGGTGGTCCCGGGCGGAAGCAGGTCCGCTGCCGTTTTTGTGTACCACATGTCAGCTCCCGCGCGTTCGATCATGGTTGCCACGTGCTCCGCGAGCTGCTGGTCCGCCAGGATGTGGCCACAATGCGCGCAGTAGAAGGCGACAATCGGGACCCCCCAGGCCCGCTGCCGCGAGATGCACCAGTCGGAGCGGTACGCGACCATATTGCTGATCCTGTCCTCGCCCCAGGAGGGGATCCACCGAACCTGCTTGATCTCCGTCAGGGCCTTGGCGCGGAGTCCGGTCCGCCTGCCGCTTTCATCAGACAGGACCGCCGCGTCCATGGAGATGAACCACTGTTCCGTCGCCCGAAAGATGGTCGGGTTCTTGCACCGCCAGCAATGGGGATAGGAGTGCTCGACTTGCACCTCCGACAGCAGCAGACCGCGGCGCTGAAGCTCTGCAACGATCGTGCTGTTGGCCTTCCAGACGCTCAGGCCGCCGACAAGCGGCAGATCCGCAACGAACCGCCCGGCTGCGTCGACAGGGTTATAGATATCGAGACCGTATCGGAGGCCGGTCTCGTAGTCCTCAACCCCATGTCCCGGCGCCGTATGCACACACCCTGTCCCCTGGTCCATGGTGACATAGTCGGCCAGCACAACCTTCGAGGGTCGTTCGATCCAGGGATGCCTGGCCGTAAGTCCTTCCAGCGTACGACCAGATACTTCCTCGACAACCCGGCTCGCTTTCACCCCTGCGGCTGCAAGTGTAACCTCCAGCCGATCTTTGGCGACGATGAAGAACTCGTCAGTCGATTCGACGATCACGTAGGATGCATCCGGATGTACGGCGATAGCCAGATTCGCCGGCAGCGTCCACGGTGTCGTCGTCCAGATCACGACGAACGATCGTTTGCCCTGCAGGACCGGCAGGCGCTCCGCGACATCCGGGTTAAGCGGAAACTTAACGTAGATGGACGGAGATGAATGATCGCCGTACTCGACCTCGGCTTCGGCCAGAGCGGTCCGGCATGAGGCGCACCAGTGAACCGGCTTCTTGCCCTTGTAGGCTGCCCCCGTTCCGAACAACCTCCCCAGTTCACGGACGATCGTTGCCTCGTATTTGTAATCCATGGTGAGGTAGGGATCCGACCAGTTGCCGAGTACCCCGAGCCGCCTGAACTCTTCCCGCTGAATGTCGACAAACCGGGCGGCGTACTCGCGGCAAAGCGCTCGCTTTTCCACCAGCGACACCTCTGCTTTCTTACTGCCCAAGTCTTTGTCGACCTGGTGTTCGATCGGAAGTCCGTGGCAATCCCATCCCGGGACGTAGGCGGCGTTGTAGCCGAACATCGACCTGGACTTGACCACGATGTCCTTCAATATCTTATTGAGTGCATGACCAATGTGGATGTGGCCGTTCGCGTAGGGAGGGCCGTCGTGGAGGATCCAGACCTGCCGATCAGCCCGAACCTCGCGGAGCCGATCATAGAGACCCGAAGCTTCCCACCGTTTCAGGATAGATGGCTCGAGTATAGGGAGATCCGCCTTCATCGGAAAGACGGTTGTAGGTAGATTGAGTGTCTCTTTATAATTCATTTCTGGATTCCCGTATCCTGTGTTTCATAGCAGCGACAACAACGCCTGTCAAGGCTTCAGTACAGCCTCAATACAGATACCGATGTTTGTGAAGGTTGAGCAGCAGCCCAACGGCCAGCATGTTCACCAGCATGGAAGAGCCCCCGTAGGAGAGCAGCGGGAGCGGAATGCCGACTACCGGCATGATGCCGGTCACCATCCCGATGTTGATCACCACCTGCCACGCCATCATGCTCACGATGCCGAAGCTCGTGATCATGGTGAACAGGTCGTGGGCATCTTTAGCGAGGCGAAGACCCCTCGAAAGAAGGTAGGCATAGATCAGCAGTAAACCTAGCGAGCCGATGAAGCCCCATTGCTCCGCCAGACCGGCGAAGATGAAGTCGGTGTGATTCTCCGGCAGGAAATTGAGCTGGCTCTGCGTCGCCGCCATCCATCCCTTTCCGATCACCCCCCCTGAGCCGACGGCGATCTTCGATTGGGCGACATGATAGCCCACGCCCATGGGATCCATATCAGGATACATCAGCACGAGAACCCGATTCTTCTGGTAGTCATGCAGGAAGTTCCAGAGCACCGGCGCGACAGCAGATCCGACTGCGCCGACCAGAACGAAGTAGCGAATCTTCAGTCCCATCACTGCCAGGATGCTGGCACAGATCAAGAGCAGCATGATGGCGGTGCCAAGATCGGGTTGCCGTAGGACAAAGACCGTCGGCAGAAGGGTCAGGAGGATCGGCACGATAAAGATCCGAGGTGCGCATAACTCTTCCTTTCGATCCTCAAAGTAGCGAGCCAGCAGGATGATGAGTGACAGCTTCATGAACTCCGAAGGTTGAAACGCGAACGATCCGATGCTGAGCCATCGCTGGGCGCCCAGGCCGGTTCGGCCGGTCAGGGCGACAAGCACCAGCGCGATCAGGAGAAAGGCGTACAGAGGATAGGCCAGGCTCCAGGTTGTCCGGTAAGGGACCAGGCAGAGCAGGATCATGGCGGAGAGTCCCATCACTACCCAGATCGCCTGTTTCAGATACAGCGATCTTCGAAAGAGGGAGGCGTGCATCCCGCTTGTGCTGTAGATGATCAGGACGCTCAGGGCGGCAAGCCCGGCAGCGGAGGCGACAAGTCGCCAGTCGAGGACGGGTAGAACGCGGCGAGGTATTAACATGGGACAAGCGCTCCCATCAGTCGCCTTCGGTCGGTTCCGACTCAGCAGTCTGAACCGGCTGCTGTTCTTTGGGAAGCTGAAACCACGCCTCCAGGAGACTCCGCGCAATCGGCGCAGCCACTTGGCCGCCGAAACCGCCGTGCTCCACCACCACGGCAATGGCAATCTGAGGATTATCGGCGGGTGCGAAGCCCACGAACCAGGCATGGTCCCGTTGATCGCCTCGCTGCGAACCACCATTCTCCACAACCTGCGCGGTTCCTGTCTTGCCGGCCACTCTGAGCCCGGGAATTTTGGCGCGACTCCCCGTTCCTTCGCTGACCACCGCCTGCATTCCTTCCCTGACAATCGCCAGGTTATCAGGGTCGATGTTGACCCGCCGGATGCGTTCGGAGCCGTACTCCTCAATCAACTCACGATCCAGCGTTTCGACCTTTCGTACAACCCAGGGTCTGTAGAGGGTCCCCCCGTTGGCAATGGCAGACACCATCATCACGGCCTGTATCGGCGTAACCGTAACCATCCCTTGTCCGATTCCGGCCATCACCGTGTTGCCGGGATACCATCCGCCGACCTCTGGTGGGCGAGTCGTTGAGGAGGGAATGACCCCCCTTGCTTCACTGCCCAACCCAAACCCAGAGGGGGCGCCAAGCCCCAGCTCCCTCGCAACGCGGGTGATCTCCTCGATTCCGGTTTTGAGCGCCGTGTTGTAGAAGTAGATGTTGCAGGAGTTGGCGATTGCCTGCCGGAGATCTAACGTCCCGTGACCGCCTTTTTTCCAGTCGTGGAAGAGGTGGGAGCCGAGGCTGAAGGAGCCGTTGCAGGAAAACGTGGTCTCAGGATGAATGGCTCCCTTTTCGAGAGCCGCAAGCGCGGTCACCAGTTTAAAGATGGAGCCCGGCGCGTACTGGCCCTGGAGCCCTTTATTTTGCATAGGATGACGAGGGTCAGCGATGAGCCTGTGCCACTGCTCCAGAGTCATATGCTCGGAGAACTGGTTTGGATCGTACGATGGCTGGCTTACCATGGCCAGGATTTCACCGGTCGACGGATGGACAGCGATGAGCGCGCCGCTTTTGCCCTGCAGGGCCTGCTCCGCGACCCGCTGCAGCCGGTTGTCGAGCGTCAGGTGTAGATTAAACCCGGACTGCGGTTCAACCCGCTGGATCAGCCGATTTATTTTTCCGAGCGCGTCCACCTCTACCTGATCCCCGCCATCAACACCCCGTATAAACGCGTCGTATCGCCGCTCAATCCCGGCCTGCCCCATCGTCTCACCCGGACGAAAGTCCCGAAATTCTTTAGACTTGAGTTGCGCCTGGCTCACCTCGGTCACGTAGCCCAGCAGGGTAGCGGCTGACCCGCCATTGGGATACGCGCGCACCGGTCTGACCTGAAGGCTGACGCCCGGTAGATCGATCTTGTGCTCTTCGATGGCCGTGACGGTGCGCCCATCCACCCCTTTTCGCAGCAGCACCGGCTGCAGTTGCGAGCCCTGCCTTTGCGCGATGCGTTGCCTCAGCTCATCGGGTGAGAACTGGAGGATCTCCGCGAGGCGGTGCGTTGTTTCCTCTACATCAGGCATATCTTCTGGTGTCGCATACAGGTCGAACGACGCCAGATTCTCTACCATGGGATCTCCGTTTCGATCGAAAATGAGTCCCCTTGGCGCCTCGACCGGCCGCAGGCGCAGGCGATTATTAAGGGAAAGGAGGAGCAAACGATCACCCTCCAGGATCTGCAGAGCCCAGAGACGGAGCAGCAGGATCAGGAAGGCTGCAGAGATCAGGACCGCTGCAACCCTGATCCGTTTCTGGAAGGGGGCATAGCGGTTTGAGATCTTACGGTCCCCGCTCATCAGGTCAGGCCCTTGTTGATTTTCAGCTTCAGCACGCCAAGCAGCCCGGCCCCCAGTATCGCGGTGTAGAGCGCTGCCGGCAGCGCAGTCCACAGGAGGGCGGATACCAACGGGCGAGGCGCATGAAAAAAGCGGAGGAGCAGGAGGGTGATGAGCCCGGACAGCAGTCCGGCCAGGCACAGCAGCGCAAACCGCCCGGCCAACTGGGTCGTCTTCACCTGTTGACTTAATCCGCTCACCAGGAAGCCGATCAGACTCAACGCGAACGCGTTGAGGCCAAGGGGGGCACCAGAGAGGGAGTCCTGGTACAGCCCGATGAGGAAGCCGGCGGCTGTCGCCAACTCCGGTCCTACAGAAAGGCTCAATCCGAAGAGCAGGACCAGAAACAGGTCCGGCTGAATGCCGCCGATGGCCAAGCGGGGGACGATGGCGGCTTGCAGGAGGCAGACACTGAAGAGCGCCAGCAGGAACATCATCATGGCGGGGGCTCCTCACCCGGCCAAGACAGGTCACTCGAAGGCGGCCGTTTCAGGACCATGACCTCCTCCAGGCGCGAAAAATCAGCATGAGGCTGCGCTTCAATCAATTGAAACAGGGTTCCGTTCGTCGGCCGGCTCGATCGTGCAACCTTGCCTACCGGGATGCCTTTCGGAAAGATACCGCCCATTCCTGAGGTGATGATCCGGTCGCCGACAGCTACGTCGGTCATCAAGGGAAGATACTTGATCTGGATGGCGCCGTCTTGGCTCCCCGCGGCGATCCCGATGGCGCGGCTTCGCTGGATGAGCACGCCTACCGCGCTTTCCGGATCGGTAATGAGCTGTACCCGAGACGCCTGCGCCGTCACGTCCACCACCCTTCCCACCAGCCCTTCAGCGGTCACGACCGTCATATGGCGCCGGATCCCTCGGTCCGCCCCCGCATCAATCAGGATCGATCTGAACCAGTTCGTGGTGTCCTTACCGATCACCTTGGCGACGATCGCCTCCGTACCCACCCGGTTGTCCATTCGATTCTCTATCTGGAGGAGCCGGCTCAAGCGAGCATGTTCCAGGGCTGTCTCGTGCAGCTCGCCCACCTCTGCTCGGAGTTGCCGAACCTCCTCCTTCAAGAGCTGATTGTCGCGGCGGACCCGGCGGAGATCGATGTACTCATTCCAAACCGTCGCGGTGATGTCGAAGCTCTTCGTGACAAGCCGCAGGAACGGGGACACGGAGGTGAGGAGGATCTGCTTCGTAAACAGAGCGAGGGAGCCACCGCTGCGGGCTTGCAGCGTCATCAGCACAAAAGCCAGGAGCAGGGCTGTCGAAAGGACTAGCGTCCGCCGGTATCGGAGCAGCAGTCGAGTCATGCCTGTCTTTAACGCCTACGGAGCTACGGGGAGAATCGAGGTGTGCGCCACAAAGGCAACACGATCGGCAAGCCTCCCGGCAGACCGCATTTACGCCTCGAGGCACACCCTTTTGAGGAGATCCAGCTCATCCAGCGCCTTCCCTGTTCCGAGTACAACGCACGAGAGCGGATCTTCAGCGACGCGTACCTTGAGATGGGTCTCATGGGAGATCAGCACATCCAGGCCATGCAGCAGGGCCCCACCGCCGGCCATCACGATCCCTTTATCTGCAATGTCGGCAGCCAGCTCCGGCGGCGTCCGCTCCAAGGCTGTTCGGACCGCATCGACAATGGCATGGATCGGGTCGTGGAGGGCCTCTCGAATATCGCTGTCGCTGACGGTAATCGTCTTGGGGATACCGCCAATCAGATCGCGCCCCTTGATCTCAATCTTATGAGGTTCATCGAACGGAAACGCCGAGCCGATCTGGATCTTCACGCTCTCTGCGGTTCGTTCTCCCACGAGCAGGTTATACTTCCGCTTCAGATACTGGACAATCGCGTCATCCATCTCATCCCCGGCAATCCTGACCGACTGGGCATACACGATTCCGGCCAGGGAGATAACGGCCACCTCGGTCGTTCCGCCCCCGATATCGATGATCATGCTGCCCACGGGGTCCTGGACCGGCAGTCCGGCACCGATTGCCGCAGCCATGGGCTCTTCCATCAGGTATACCTCGCGCGCTCCGGCCTGCTCCGCAGCATCGCGAATGGCGCGTCTCTCGACCTGGGTGATACCGGAGGGGACACCAATCACGATTCGGGGTCGAACGAGGGTTTTCCGGTTGTGGATCTTGACGATAAAATGCTTAATCATCGACTCGGTAATATCGAAGTCGGCGATCACGCCGTCCTTCAATGGGCGAATCGCAACAATACTGCCAGGGGTACGGCCGAGCATCTCCTTGGCGTCGCGTCCCACTTGCAGGACCATGTTGGTCCCCTTCTTGATCGCTACCACCGACGGTTCGCTGAGAACAATTCCCTTACCTTTTACGTAGATGACCGTGTTGGCGGTTCCGAGATCGATGGCGAGGTCATTGGAAAACATGCCAAAAAACCAATCGAAGATCATAGGTAGCTCCTCAAACTGACTTGCGGTGCTCGCAGCGAGGGAGAACGTACACCAAATTATTGATTATTGCAGGAGGAATGTAATGCCACTCTTCTGAGAACCCTTAGGAGAATCCACGCGATCCGCCTAGAGCCGAGTTGCCTTATTTACATAGTTCCCAGAGAGTTTCTAGCACAGAACAAGGCGGGATACAAGAAGTTTCTGGGACATGTTGGGATGCTTACGTTCTGTTTCCCAACACTTCCAGACAAGCCTCTCGACACCCTTGCCGAGATATGGTAGAAGTACATCGCGCCGGGGTGGTGAAACTGGTAGACGCACGGGACTCAAAATCCCGCGGGCTTCGGTCCATGAGGGTTCGACTCCCTCCCCCGGCACCACAACTGAGCCATGACATTCGGCACGCCAAGCAGACGTTCCAATCTCGCCTTTAGTGCCAGCATCCCATCCACGTCCACGACGATCCTCTTCATAAACCGCTCAATCGCCTCACGGCCGCCGCTCACGTTCCCTCTGCGAAGGCGTTCCGTGATCCCATCGACGTGGTCCTCAAGAGCGGATTTTCTATTTGCAATTATGCAGTAGGAATGCATAATAACAAATTATGAGGCGCGTCATGGGTCGGGAATACATCGCGAGGTCGCTGGAACCGGTTCTCAGGAAGGCCGCAGCCGAATTTCCTGCCGTCGTCCTGACTGGTCCCAGGCAGTCCGGCAAGACGACACTGCTCACACACCTCTTTGGCAATGACTGCCGCTATGTCTCCCTCGAGCCTCCCGACATCCGGGCGATCGCAAGGGAAGACCCTCGGGGCTTCCTGGACGCGTACCCACCTCCGGTGATCTTCGACGAGGTGCAGCACGCTCCCAACCTGCTGCCCTACGTGAAGGAACAGATCGATGCCCACCGCGAGCGGACCGGCCAATACCTCCTCACGGGCTCCCAGAATCTCCTGCTCGCCGAGAAGATCACCGAATCCCTGGCCGGGCGCACGGCAGTACTCCGCCTGCTACCACTGTCCCGCCGCGAGGCGGAAGAACGCCCGAACGCCGCCCTGCCATGGGAGTCCGGACACAGGAGCCCTGCGAGGAGAACGGATCGGGGCATCTGGCAGGACTTCCTGCGGGGCGGCTACCCGGAGCTGGTCGCGAACCCCGGACGCGACGTCACCCTCTGGCATGCCGGATACGTCCAGACCTACCTGGAGCGAGACGTGCGCACCCTCCGCCAGGTAGGCGATCTGACTCAGTTCCAGAGCTTCCTCCGGGTCCTGGCGGCGCGCACCACCCAACTCCTCAGCCTGACCGATCTGGCCAGGGACCTCGGTGTCGCCGTGAACACGGTCAAGGCCTGGCTGTCGGTGCTGGAAGCCACCTACCAGGTGGTCGTACTCCGGCCCTATTTCGCCAACGTCGGCAAGAGGCTCGTCAAGACACCGAAAGTCTATTTCACCGATGTCGGCACGCTGTGCTATTTGACCGGCCTGAAAGATCCCGGCCATGCCGCCTCCGGTCCCATGGGCGGTCCGATCATGGAAACGGCGGTCCTGTCCGAGATCGTCAAGACACTTACCCATCGAGGCCTCGAGCCGCAGGTCTACTTCTGGAGGACCTCCACCGGCACGGAGGTAGATATCGTGGTCGAGGTCTCCGGGAAGCTCGTCCCGATCGAGGTCAAGCTGTCCGCGACCCCGCGACCGGCCATGGCCTCGTCCATCAGGACGTTCCGGGTGGATTTCGGCGACGCGGCCCTGCCAGGATACGTGGTCCACCCGGGCGATATCCGACTCCCACTCGGATCAGACGTGACAGCGTGTCCGTTCACCGATCTGTAGGTTCTCACCGCTCAGGCAAGCGACATGAACCACTCAATCACGTCGACCATGCGGCAGCCAAGAGAGGAGGTGGAGTGATGACCACGCCGAAGAACGCCGCGAACACCCCGATGCGTGATGAGGGCTATCCTTACCCGGTCCTCCTCCCCATCTTGTCTGGCGGCACCTGGAGCGGGGAGGCCCAGTAGCTGGATCTAATTGGATACGGGCCGCTTAGAAGCGCTGCTGCTCCCTTCTGATCCCGTCTCACGTTCTTCTTGCTCCAGCGCCTTCATATGCTTAGCCACCAGGTTTTCGAACCGCCGCCGCTGCCCGCACGACTCCCGGTACTGACTTCCTGTTGAGTCCGGCACACGCACTGGACGCCGTGCACCGTTCGGTGCCGCCCTCCTGGCACTCTACTGACCCGTATTGATCGGCATTCTTATCCCCGTTGCCGTTTTCTACGGCAAGATGGGCGATAACTGGAGTAGATTCAGGCGGTAGAATAGAAGGCAGTATCGCGCCGGATTGTGCCCGCCTCAGTCTCAATCAGCCCCATCTTAGCCTACTTGAGCCAATCCACACGATTGCTAACCTCTTGTAAGTATCCTATACTGCTGCTGGATTCGGGGCTCCATTCACGACTCAAAATCCCGCGGGCTTCGGTCCATGAGGGTTCGACTCCCTCCCCCGGCACCACAATTGCGCAACGGCTCTTGGCGTGCCACGCAGGCCGCCGAATTTCACCTTTATCGTCAGCGTTCCATCCACATCCGCGACGATCCTCTCCACAAACTACTCAATCGCCTCTAAGACACGGCTCACGTCCCCGCTGTTCGTTTCGGAGGAATTGATGATCTGAGAAGCTTCACGCGCCCTGGGACACGCGCCGATCGTCCCAGCGCGACAGCAAAGAGCGTAATCTTCCCCTGAGCGTGGGGGGAGAAGAAGCCGGTAACATCATCGTCATAAAAGGTGGTACCCGTCGCGCCTAAACCCAGGGCGTACGCACAGAGGTACATCTTCCCGCCCACGATCCCCGCCTCGAGCTGGGCAGCGCCATAGCCCCGATTTCCGTAGCACTCGAGGATCCGGTCCAGGTCTGTGAGGAAGAAAATGATAGTGCTCGCCTCGATGCCCAGCCCCTGCTCAAGGCAGAGGTAGCCTGCCTCGCGTCGAAATGTACCCTCTTTCAAGAGCTCAAGCGCCTGCCCAGATGGCGAGAAATAGAAGGCCCCTGTGGGAAGATCCTCAACTGAGTTGACGATGAGATAGGTATCCAGTAAGGTCGTTCCCGGCCCTCCGAGAAAGTCCGTCGGGATCCCGCGGCTGGATCGCTCAAGGATGGTAGAAAGCTGCCGGAATGAGATCGGCAGTTGAGCGAACTGGCGTGTTGAGCCCCTACGGAGAATGGCCTCGCCGAGGGTCCGGATGGGAGGGTGCTCGCGATCAATGGGGGTAAGAGGAAAATATTTCTCGCCGGGAGGCAGCGAGGGTCGCGGTACAAAGGCTGATCGCCAGGCTCGAATCTCCTCCTCACTTGCCAGCATGGAGGCTGCGCGTATCTGCGTGATCAGCGGATAATCCACCTCTCTTTTCGAGAGCGGGACGGTTTCTGGCGCAATCGGCGGGATCTCCGGCGGCTCCGGAGCAGGCGACTCTGCACCGATCGGGACCAGACAGAGACTTGCCTCGCGTTCACTGTCCAGACCAAGGAGGTGATCCACGAGGGCATCGATAAACCCTGTCACGACCTGAGACGAAAGCTGCGCGGAAGCAGCCGTGGCCAGCAGATTAGCCAGAATCGTTCCAGCGTCCCAGTAAAAGTGGCGGTAGGCTCTGGCCTGGTATTTCCAGGCGTTCCGCCAGAAGATGGCTGTCAGTACCACGGTGACAGGAGCGCCTGCGATCGACGCGTCGCCGGCCGTCGCATGAGCCAGCACTCCCCGAAAATCCCCCTCTCGCAACCGGCGGAGGGCGAAGTCGGTCGGGCAGAAGTGGTAGACTCCGGCGGGCAGTCCTGGAAGATCGCCGCAGACGGCGTAGATCTCGATCTCGTAGAGCGCGCCGGTGCAGGAGGCTGCACGAAAGTGCTGCACCTCACCCCCGGGGTAGATCTTCTTCTTGGTCAGACCTGTGCAAAAGAACAGGACCTGCGCCAGTCCGGCCAGATCAAGGATGCTCGTCCCGATTGACGGGAAGGCTCCGACAGCCTCGAGCGCATCCACGGCTGGCGGCGTCACATCACGCGGAATCGGGACGACCGGCAGCCCCGGGTATACCTTGTATTGACGCGGCTTGTTGGCCCAGTCGAGGAAATGGCCCCCTAAGCGGATACTCCAGTAGGAGTGTTTGGTTGCCGCATGGTAGTTGCGAGCCTCTTCGACATCGCGATTACTGATCGGGCACAAGGTGCTTCCGCCTCCTTTCCGTCATACCTCGCTCCACCGTATCAAACGCCTGGATCGCACCCGAGGCTTGTCACGGAAGTCGACATTCAGCGTGATGAGATCTTACACAGGTCCGTAGATCTCGAGGCGAATGCCGTCCGGACCGGTGAAATAGTAGGACTTGGCCCGGCCATCCTCATCGGTCCGCTCGTCTGTGATCTTTACGCCACGCTTCTCAAGTTCTTTGCGTGCGGCCTTCACGTCATCGACCGCGAAGGCCAGATGTCCTAGGCGCTGCGGCCCCTCGATCTTGAGTCCTGGCTGCTCCTCAAGAGCCACAAACGACCCCTCCGCATCACCGAGAAAGGTGTGTTTGCCGCCGCCGTCCGGGCGGCCGTCATATCGAAGCGTCAGGCCTAGCTTCTCTGTGTAGAACGCGATCGCCTCATCCATGTCAGAGACTACCAGATCCACATGATCCACACCCTTCAGCATCGCATCCCCCGTCCTGAATCACCCGCGTGCCGTCACAAGGGGCAGACGATCCGCCCCATCTTCTCTGCTAGTTTGAAGTTCTCGGCGTAGTCGACCGGGACATCTACAATGGACAGGCCTTGCCATTGACCGGCCTCCTCGAGGATGGGGCGAAGGGCTGCGGCCTCCTCTACTCGATAGCCCCTCGCCCCGAACGACTCGGCGAACTTCACAAAGTCCGGGTTCCCGAAGGAGACGCCCGATTCCCGGCCAAATCGAGTCAGTTGATGCCAGCGGACGACGCCGAAGCTGTCATCCCGGAGGATGACAATGACCAGACTGAGGCCCAATCTGACAGCCGTCTCCAGCTCCTGGCAGTTCATCAGGAAGCCGCCGTCACCGCTAACCGCGAGGATCTGCCGCTCGGGAAAAACCAGCTTGGCTGCAATGGCGGCCGGCAGCGCAAAGCCCATCGCGGCGTAGCCATTGGAAATGAGAACCGTGTTCGGGGCGAACGCCGGGAAGAGGCGGGCCACCCAGAGCTTGTGGGCCCCGACGTCGGAGACGAGGATGTCATCCCGCCCGAGCACCGCGCGGATATCGCGCAGGATCCGCTGGGGTTTGAGGGGGAAACCGTCGTCGTCGGCCTCCGCCTCGATCTCGGTCTGAATCCAGTGCCGAAGGACCTTGGCGGGGGCGGGATCTTTGGAGCCATGGACCTCCTCCGCGAGCAGCTCGAGGGCCTCCCGGACATCAGCAACGATCTCCACCACTGGTTGATAGTGACTATCTACCTCCGCCGGCGTGAAGTCGATATGGATCACCCGGCAGGTCCCGTCCGGATTCCAGAACTTCGGAGCATACTCCACCGGATCGTACCCTACGGCGATGATGAGGTCAGCCCGCTCTATCCCGCAGGCCACGTAGTCGCGAGCGTGTACGCCGATCGTCATGAGGGAGAGGTCGAAATCGGCCGGGACACACCCCTTGGCCATGAAGGTGTTGACCACGGGGATGCCGACTCGCTCGGCGAGCTTCCGGAGATCATGCGACGCCTTCCCGCGAATGACCCCATTGCCGGCCAGGATAAGGGGAAAGGAGGCTTCCTCGATCAACCTGGCTGCCGCGTGGAGAGAAGGGCGGTCGGGCGAGGGTCGCCGCGCCCGCTCCACTGTGAGCGGGATCCCCGCCACCTGCTCCCCCGCGACGTCTTCAGGCAGCTCCAGATGGCAGGCCCCTGGTTTCTCGGCCTGCGCAACCTTGAATGCCTTCCGCACCACCTCGGGGATGACCGCTCCAACCTCTACCCGCGTATTCCACTTAGTGATCGACCGGAAGTTCTCCACGATATCGATGTACTGATGCGACTCCTTGTGGATCCTGTCCCGGCCAGCCTGACCCGTAATAGCAACAAGCGGGGCGTGATCGAGGTTGGCGTCGGCGATCCCAGTGACCAGGTTGGTGGCGCCAGGCCCCAGGGTGGCCAGACAAACCCCGGCCGTTCCAGTCAGACGGCCGTAGCAGTCGGCCATGAAGGCCGCCCCTTGCTCGTGGCGGGTCGGGATGAAGGTGATACGGGAGTCGAGGAGGGCGTCCATGAGGTCCAGCGTCTCCTCACCAGGGACGCCGAAGACATAGCGTACCCCCTCCTGCTCAAGGCATCGAACCAGAAGCTCGGCGGCCTTCATCGAGGTCCGTCCTCCTCGAACATTGCTAATCCTTCAGGTGGAAGCAGACCAGTTTCAGCTCGGTCATCTCCTCGACGGCATAGCGCGGGCCTTCCTTGCCGAAGCCGCTCTCTTTCAGCCCTCCGTACGGCATCAGGTCGGCACGCCATTGAGGTCCCCAGTTGATCATCAGGTTGCCCGCCTCGACCTCGCGCGCGAACCGCATCGCCCACTCCAGGTTTTCGGTGAAGATGCCGGCTGCCAGGCCGTAGATTGTATCGTTGGCAAGCGCAATCGCCTCGTCGATTGTGTCGAATCGCGTGACCGCGACGGCCGGCCCGAACAGCTCATCACAGAAGATCCGCATGTCGGGCCTGACGTCGGCGACGACCGTGGGGGCGTAGACCGCTCCCTGACGCACTCCACCCGTCACAACCTGCGCGCCGCTTGCCACCGCCTCATCCACCCACTCCTCAACCCGGATGGCGTCCCGCTCGCGGATCATCGGGCCTACCTTGGTGCTCGCGTCCAGGGGGTTACCGGTGATGAGCGCCTCCACCTTGGGTTTCAAGGCGTCCAGAAAATCGCCGTAGACCTTTTCGCTGGTCAAGACCCGTTGGGTGGAGATACAGACCTGCCCGGCGTTCGTGTAGCCGGTCGCCGCCACAGCGGCAGCGACCTTGTCGAGATCGGCATCGGACATAATGACGACGGGCGAGTTACTGCCGAGTTCCATCGTGACCTTCTTGATTCCGGCCATCCGGCAGATCCGCTCGCCGACGTCGCGGCTTCCCGTAAATGTGATCTTGCGGACCCGCCGATTGCTGCACAGCGCGTCGCCAATTACCGCCCCTGAGCCGGTCAGACAGGCGATTGCCTCAGTCGGCAGACCCGCCTCCAGCAGGATCTCTGTAAGCTTCAGTGCCGAGAGAGGGGTATCGGTGGCCGGCTTGATGACGACCGCGTTGCCCGCCGCCAAGGCCGGTCCGACCTTATGGCATACCAGGTTCAGCGGGAAGTTGAAGGGACTGACAGCGACCACAATCCCGCACGGCACGCGCAGCGTAAAGCCGAACTTGCCGGAGCCGCCCGGGGCCCCATCAAAGGGGACGGTCTCGCCATGCAGGCGCTTGGCCTCCTCGCCCGACAAGGTCAGGGTCTGCACAGCCCGGCTCACCTCATAGCGCGACTCGGCCAGGCTCTTGCCCTCCTCGAGGGTAATGGTTTTGGCGAACTCCTCACTCCGAGCCTCAATCAGCTCTGCCGCCGCTTTCAGAATTTGATAGCGGCCGTAACCGGAGAGCGCTGCCATCGTCCGTGCGCCACGAACTGCGCCCTCCAGGGCCTTCTCGACATCGCCCAAGTCCGCGCAGGGCACGGTATCGACGACCGTCCCATCATACGGGTTAAGGACATCGATCTTCTTTGCCGTATCGACCCACTGTCCGGCCACATACATCCGCATCGCCTTGTTCCCTCTCCAGTCGCCCTACTTCAGTGATTACGAAATCGGATACGCGCCCTATGGATGGACCCACTTTATATTGTAACAGGAGTCGGGCATTACGAATCTGGTGATGAGTCAAAAACAGAAGAAAGGTTCAGGTGGCTGGAGAGGATTTCACGTGCTTGGCTTGTTTTGCGTAGGATTGCCGTGACAGGACGGCAGGTCTGTGACCCGTTACCCGCCCCTGGTATGCATTTCAAGGCGAGGGTCTGCTCTGAGGCCCTCGACCAAGACCAACACGTCTCTCGCCCGGAGTTCTTTCCGCTCTTCGGCGCCGCGATCGCGTCGCCCGGTCCATCCGGAGACGATCATGGACATCAACTCTGCTTTCGAGGCCCCGGCCCGTAGCGGTGTCCGCAAGTCGATCCCGCGGTGGGCGTACAGGCATAAGTACCATGTCCCATCGGCAGTAAGCCGGCTCCTGTCGCAGGTACGGCAGAACGGCGTGGTTGTGGATGCAACGATGCCGAAGACTGTGCCATCCGGCAGGACAAATCGATCGGCAGGCGCCCAGCCCGTCTCAACGACCGGCTCAATACGGCCGTACTGTCGCGTGAGCACCTCAAGCATCTCCGCCCTGGAAAAGACCCTGTCCGTCGACCACTGGGTCGCGCCACCCACGTCCATGTACTCAATGAAGCGGACCTCGGCGTTGATCTGCTTGCCGAACTCCAGTAGATCGACGAGTTCATCCTCGTTGAATCCCCGCATGACCACACTATCAATCTTCAATCCCTTGAAGCCGACCTGTTGAGCCGTCTTGATCCCGTTCAGCACCTTGTCGTGGGAGTCTCTTCGTGTGAGTACTCTGAAACGATGAGGGCGAAGGGTGTCCAGACTGACCGTCACGCGGTGCAGGCCGGCGTCATACAGCGCCTGCGCGGCCTCCGCCAAAAGAACCCCGTTTGTGGTGATGGCAAGATCCTCGATCCGCGGGTTGCGCGCCATCATCTCCACCAGAGCCGCAAGGTCTCTGCGGACGAGCGGCTCGCCCCCCGTCAGGCGAATCTTGTTGACGCCAAGCTCGGCGAAGATATCCACCAGGCGACTCGCTTCCTCCAGCGTCAGGATCTCCTTGCGCGGCAGCCAGACGTACTCTTCCTCAGGCATACAGTACCGGCAGCGCAGGTTGCACCGATCGGTCACCGACAGGCGCACACTGCGAAGCGGTCTGCTCAACAGGTCAAAAAACATCCGCCAAACCTTTCAGGGCTCTACTTCGAGATCCGAGCCGTTTACGCAACCCGGCAGCCGGAGCGATCTTGGGTCTCGGCTCTACCTTTCGGCTTCCAAGATCCAAGATCGCCCGTACTGCCGACCTCGCAGGTTAGTGCTTCGGAGGATACTTCTTGTAATAGAGATTGGCGACGCTCCCCTCTTCCTCCTTCTGGGCTTCCCACGCCGCCCGCTGGACCGCCACCGGAAGGGTATGTCCATCCTTGCACGCGTCGGCGTTCATCTGGATGAAATTGTGCCACTGCTCCGGCACCTGGCTCGCTTCAAAGATCGCGGCAACCGGGCACTCCGGCTCGCAGGCGGCGCAATCGATGCACTCCTCCGGGTGAATAAACAGCAGCTCCTCGCCCTCGTAGAAACACTCCACCGGGCAGACATCTACACACGCATGGTCTTTGGTGCCGATACATGGATCGGCTACGACGTACGCCATTGTTCTTCTCCTCGCTGACTAAGTGTTTGTGGTTGACTGAAGTTCTGATACACGCGCGAACCTACTACTACCGCTACTACTACAGGAAACCAAGCTGAAGCTTGGCGGCTTCGGACAGCTTGGATGGATCCCATGGAGGGTCCCAGACCACCTCGACCTCGGCATCTGTCACGCCAGGAACGGACCGCACCCTCATCTCGACTTCAGCCGGCAGCTGTGCGGCGGCTGGACAATGAGGCGACGTGAGGGTCATCACCACCCTGGCTAAGCCGGAAGGCTCCACCTTGACCTCATAGATCAGCCCCATATCATAGATATTGACAGGGATCTCCGGGTCATAACAGGTACGGAGAACCTCAATGACCTCTGCCTCGATCTCACTCGTATCCATCATTGATTGGCCCTCATCTCATACAAGAATATTGAGCAATACCCCATGCACGGTGGCGTACCCATGGACATGAAAGTCCGAACCTCCTCACCTTCATCCTCTCCCCCAGGTATGAGGGGAGAGGAGGTCTTTTCGGGGTACCCCCTCGCCTCTATTGGGGGAGAGGGCGGGGGTGAGGAGGGACCTTCCTACTCCGTCGAGGCAACCTGCGCTCTCCCCTCCAGCGCGGCATGCAACGTATGCCACGGCAAAGTCGCGCACTTGACCCGAACCGGGAACTCTCGTACGCCCGCAAAGGCCGCGAGCTTCCCCACTGCAAGCAGATCAGATGCAGCCTCCGGATCGGCCGTAACCATTCTATGGAACGTACCGAAAAGGCTCTCGGCTTCTGCTGTCGTCTTTCCTTTCACAATCCCGGTCATCATCGATGCGGAGGCCTTCGAAATTGCGCAGCCCGATCCCTGAAAGGCGATCTCCTTGATCACATGATCTTCCACACGCACGTAGACCGTGATCTGATCGCCACACAGCGGATTGTACCCTTCCGCCGTGCGGTTCGCGTCTTCCAGTTTTCGGAAATTTTGCGGCCGCTTATTATGGTCAAGGATGACCTCCTGATAAAGTTCACGCAAGTCCGTCATCAGCCGAACAGCTCGGTGACCTTGTAGATCGCCTTTACCAGCGCATCGATCTCGTCTCGCGTATTGTAAAACGCCACCGACGCCCTGGCGGTGGCCGGCACGCCAAACCGCTGCAGCACCGGCTGAGCACAGTGATGGCCGGTCCGGATCGCAACCCCCTCTTGATCCAGGATCGTGCCGATGTCGTGCGCATGGACACCGTCAAGGACAAAGGAGAGGATACTCGCCTTCTCTTTGGCGGTCCCGATGATCCGCAAGCCCGGGATGGCGGACGTGGCATCCGTCGCATACGCCAGCAACTCATGCTCGTAGGCGGCGATCTGATCCAGCCCGATGCCGCTTACGTAATCGATCGCCGCGCCGAGCCCGATAGCGCCCGCAATGTGGGGCGTCCCGGCCTCGAACTTTAACGGCGCCTCGTTGTAGATCGTCTTCTCGAAGGTAACCGAGAGGATCATATCGCCCCCGCCCTGGTATGGCGGCATGGCCTCAAAGTGGCGAGCCTTTCCGAACACGATGCCGATGCCGGTGGGACCGAACAGCTTGTGACCGGAGCATACATAGAAGTCGCAATCCATCGCCTGCACATCCACCGGCAAATGGGGCGCGGCTTGGGCGCCGTCGATCAAGACGGGCACGCCTCGCTCGTGCGCCATCTTAATCACCTGCTTCACCGGGTTGACCGTGCCAAGAGCATTTGAGACGTGCACGATCGACACCAGCCGCGTTCTCGCGCCGAGCAACCGCTCGTATTCGTCGAGTCGCAACTCACCGTCATCGTTGATCGGCACGACCCGCAGAAGTGCGCCGGTTTCCTGACACACGATCTGCCACGGAACGATATTCGAGTGGTGCTCCATCTCGGAGATGAGGATCTCGTCCCCCGCCGTCAGACGCGGCCTGGCAAAGCTGTGAGCCACCAGGTTAATCCCCTCTGTGGCACCGCGAACGAAGACGATCTCGCGCGCATCCCTCGCGTTGAGAAACCGCGCCACCTTTCTCCTGGCGCCCTCAAAGGCCTCCGTGGCCCGCTCGCTCAAGAGGTGGACCCCCCGGTGCACATTCGAGTTTTCAGCCAGGTAATACTGCTCCATCGTCTCAACAACGATCTTCGGCTTCTGACTTGTGGCTGCGTTGTCAAGGTACACCAGCGGCCTGCCGCGAATCTGCTGCCGCAGAACGGGAAAATCCTCCCGGATGCGCTCCACGTCAAATGCCATGCGCGTCTCACGCTGCACATCCTGTGCGGTCATCGCTGTGACTGCTCTCATGTCGTCTCCTCCGGCGAGGTGCCATCGCGAAGCCGCGTGAGCAGGAGCGCTTCGAGCCTGACTCGGATCGACTCAACCTTGATCCGGCTGAGCAACTCGCTCGCAAACGCATAGGTCAGCAGGCTCCGGGTAGTCGCAAGATCGAGGCCGCGAGAGCGCAGATAAAACATTGCATCCTGGTCATGCTGGCCGATTGTGGTGCCATGGGTGCATTTCACGTCGTTGTTAAAGATCTCCAACTGCGGCTTACTGTCAATAACGGCGTCTTCGGAGAGCAGGAGGTTCTTATTGACCTGCCTGGCGTCGGTTTTCCGAGCGGCCCCATGAACGACGACCTTGCCGTTGAAAACTCCCCTCGACTTCCCATCGAGGATACCCTTATAGAGTTGACGGCTGCTGCAATGTGGCTGAGCATGATCGATCCGCGTGTGGTTATCCACATGCTGCCGACCCGCCACCATATAGAGACCGTTGAGAGTACACTCCGCACCCTCCCCCTCGAGCGCTACGTTCAGATTGTTGCGGACGAGCGCGCCGCCAAGATCAATGGCGTGGGACGAGAATGTGCCGCTGCGACTCAGCCGTGCCTGCACCGTTGCCACGTGAAAAGCCTCCTTGCTTTCCCGCTGCACCTTATAATAGTCGATCACCGCGTTCTCGCCGCCGACGATCTCAGTGACCGCATTGGTACAATACACGTCGTTGCTCGCACTAACATAGCTCTCGACAATCCGAGCCTGGCTACGGGATCCGACTACGATCAGGTTCCGCGGATACCATACTGCGGCGGAACCGCTCTCATCGTCAGCCGACCTGGACGGCCTGTCCTGAGCCGAGTCAAAGGCCGCCGAGGAGACGAACAGCAGATGGATAGGCATCTCAACGATCGTGCCCTTCGGGATGGATACGAACGCCCCGTCCTCCATGAAGGCCGTGTTGAGGGCCACAAACGCCTGATTGTGGTAACCGGCGTGCTGAGCCAGGTGCGGCTCGACCGAGGCCGGGTTGCAGGCGAGCACCGTTGCCAGGCTGCCCACTACGACACCTTCCGGAAGCTTCTCAAGCGACGAAAGATCGGACGAGAACTGGCCGTTCACGAAAACGAGTTGAGCGCACGCCACGTCTTTAAGGGTAAAGGGCTCAAGACGTTCGACCGGTAGCGTTCTCCGGACCTGTCCCGCACGTCTGAACGGGGTCTTGACGATCGGGGCAACATTGGTATACTTCCAATCCTCGAGCCGGGTCGTGGGAAACCCCAGCTCGACGAACCGTCCGAACGCCGCCTTGCGGATCTGGTTGATCCACTGGGGTCGCCTGCCCGCGTCCTCCCTCTCAAACCGCTCAAAGTCCAGACGATAGCTGTCCAGCTCTTCCGCAACTTGAAGCATCACGCTGCCGCTGTCTCCTACACGACCGGCTGCTGGGTAAGTTCAGCTTCCGCCTTGATCCAGTCGTACCCTTTCGCCTCGAGCTCGTGCGCCAGATCCTGCCCGCCTGACTTGACAATCCGCCCCTCAAAGAGTACGTGGACGACGTCGGGAGTGACGTAATTCAGTAACCGCTGGTAATGGGTAATCAGGATCATGGCGCGATCCGGGCTCCTGAGCGCATCGATACCGTTCGCCACAATCCTCAAGGCATCGATATCCAGGCCGGAATCAGTCTCATCCAGAATCGCCAACTTGGGGTCGAGTACGGCCATCTGAAAGATCTCGTTTCGCTTCTTCTCCCCGCCCGAGAAGCCTTCGTTGAGTGAACGATTCAAGAGGCTTTGGTCCAACTCGACGAGCTTCATCTTTTCCTTGATCAGGTTGAGGAAGTCGATGGCATCAAGCTCTTCGAGGCCGCGGTGCTTCCGTATGGCATTCACTGCCGCCTTCAAAAAGTAACTCGTACTCACCCCTGGGATCTCGACCGGGTATTGGAAGGAGAGAAAAATCCCCTCGCGAGCGCGCTCTTCCGGGGGCATTCGGAGCAGATCCTTCCCCTCGTACACCACCTCGCCAGCCGTCACTTCATAACCATCCCGACCGGCGAGCACGTGGGCCAACGTGCTCTTGCCCGAGCCGTTAGGACCCATGACAGCATGGACCTCGCCATGCTTCACCACCAGATCGACCCCGCGCAGAATTACGGCGCCCCCTACCTTCGCGTGCAGGTTTTTAATTGTGAGCAATCTATTATTCTCTCTAAATAGATGTAGGGGCAGGGCTAGCCCTGCCCGAAAAGGGCGCGGCAAGCAGCGCCCCTACCTCTTAGCCGACGCTCCCCTCGAGGCTTACACCCAGCAGCTTCTGGGCCTCTACAGCAAACTCCATCGGCAGTTCGCGGAACACCGTCTTGCAGAAGCCGTTCACGATCAGATTGACGGCATCCTCGGCCGAGATCCCGCGCTGCTTGCAGTAGAAAAGCTGATCCTCGCTGATCTTCGAGGTGGAGGCCTCGTGCTCGAGCTGCGAGGAGTCGTTGTTCACCTCCAGATACGGGAACGTATGGGCTCCGCACTTGTCGCCGAGCAGCAAGGAATCGCACTGCGAGTAGTTCCTGGCGCCGGTCGCTCCCTTCATGATCTTCACCAGCCCCCGGTAGCTGTTCTGCCCGTGGCCGGCAGAGATTCCCTTCGAGATGATGGTGCTCCTGGTGTGCTTGCCAAGATGGATCATCTTAGTGCCGGTATCCGCCTGCTGATAGTGGTTGGTCAGCGCAACCGAGTAGAACTCTCCGGTCGAATCGTCGCCCTGCAGGATACAACTCGGGTATTTCCAGGTGATCGCCGAGCCGGTCTCCACCTGCGTCCAGGAGATCTTAGCGCGCTTCCCCAGGCACTTGCCCCGCTTGGTCACAAAGTTATAGATGCCGCCCTTGCCCTCCTTGTCTCCCGGATACCAGTTCTGGACCGTCGAATACTTGATCTGGGCGTCGTCGTGAGCGATCAACTCCACCACCGCCGCGTGCAACTGGTTCTCGTCCCGCATTGGGGCGGTGCAGCCTTCAAGGTAACTTACATAGGCGCCCTCATCTGCAATGATCAAGGTCCGCTCGAACTGGCCCGTCTCGGCCGCGTTGATCCGGAAGTAGGTTGAAAGCTCCATCGGGCAACGGACGCCCTCGGGCACGTAGACGAAGGTGCCGTCGGAGAAGACCGCGCTGTTGAGGCAGGCGAAATAATT
>JAGWQH010000101.1 GCA_028870115.1 Candidatus Methylomirabilota bacterium | reverse complement strand
TGAACTGGAGCGTGATCTGGGTGAGCCCCAGGGCGCTCGTCGAGGTCATAGAGTCCACGCCGGCGATGGTCGAGAACTGCCGTTCCAGGGGGGTCGCCACCGCAGCGGCCATGGTATCAGGGTTCGCGCCCGGCAGGCTCGCCGATACCTGAATCGTCGGAAAATCTACGTTGGGCAGGTCGCTGACCGGCAGGAGGCGAAAGCCCATGAAGCCGAAGAGGACGATGCCCAGCATGACCAGGGTGGTCATGACGGGCCGGCGGATGAACAGCTCGGGGGTCATCCGGCGGTCTGCGTCGGGGTCGGATTCGAGGGCTTGATGTCCACCTTCGCCCCGGGGACGAGGCGTACCTGGCCGTCGGTGACGACCCGTTCCCCAGGGGCGAGCCCCTTCTCGATGACGCTCTCCTGTTCGACCGTTCTCTGCACCACGACCGGACGGGACTCTACCGTCAGATCGGGCTTGACCACAAAGACGTAGGCGCCTTGCTGCCCCGTTTGCAAGGCCCGGGATGGCGCCACCACCGCGTTCGGCTGGACCGTGAGGGTCAGCACCACGTTGACGAACTGCCCCGGCCACAGGGCGTTATCCGAGTTGGGAAAAGTCGCCTTGAGCTCGACTGTTCCGGTGGCGCGATCCACCGCGTTATCCACGAAGGTCAGCGTGCCGCGAGGCTGGCGCCCGTCCTGCCCGATGGTGATCGCCTCCACCTCTAAGCTCCCGAGCGACATATGCCGCCGAATCTCCGGCAGCTCCTGCTCCGGAACGGAAAAGGACACGTAAATGGGTCTGATCTTATTGATAACCACGAGCGGGTGGTCGGCGTCATTCGCTTTGACGAGGTTGCCCTGATGGACGAGAAGGCTGCCGGTCCGCCCGTCGATCGGCGAGCGGATCGAACAGTAGCCGAGCTGGAGCCTTGCAGCTTCTACGGCCGATCGGTCGGCCTGGACAGTCGCCTCGAGGGCGGCCGCGTTCGTGCGCGCCTGATCGTACTGCTGCTGGGACACGCCGCCTTCCTTATACAGGTCCGCGAAGCGACGCTCATCAAGCCGGGCGTTCGCGGCCTGAGCCATGTCCCGCGCCAGGGTGGCCTCCGCCTGCCTGAGCGCAGCTTCGAAGGAACGCGGATCGATCAGGAACAGGGAGGCCCCCTTCTTGACCTCCTGACCTTCTGTAAAATAGACTCGGGCCAGCGTCCCTTCAACCTGGGATTTGACGGAGACCGTGGAGTAAGCCTGGACGTTGCCGATCGCGCGCAGTTGGACCGGGATCGTTTTCAGGACCACATCGCTCACGGTCACCGGCACCGCA
Source organism: Candidatus Methylomirabilota bacterium (assembly GCA_028870115.1). NCBI lineage: Bacteria > Methylomirabilota (SeqCode) > Candidatus Methylomirabilota bacterium. Next base: position 1,420 of record JAGWQH010000101.1, on the reverse strand, counting down.
ACCACCGCACCTTTCGCGGCGGGCTTGCCCGACGCATTCTCAGAGCATGCCGACAACGCGGCGATGGCCGCAAGCAGCGCCATCAGGATTCCCACTCTGACCAGCCCGAGCCGGCAGCGCACCCGAGAGATCTGCGGGACGATACACGCTGATTTCACGCCATCAATGTGTCTGGGTTGCATCTACCCTTCCTCTTGCTTCGCAACGGCGAGGACGTTGAGCCTGGCCACCACATCCTTTCAGTATCTTCAGGACTTCGAATGGCATCACACCTCTCACCGGCCGCACGCCCGACCGCCGGCCTCTGGATTCTTTCCCGGCCTCTCGACTCGTAATCCCATCGAGCCAGAGTGTCATCACGGTCTCCAGGACCTGCTCGGACGAGATGGCGGGAGGTTGTGGAACACTGAGGATTTGTTAAAGAAGTAAGTACTTGCTTACTTTTATCACTACCATCTGACCCCATGGGTGTCAAGCCAATTCTACCACTCGCAGGCAGATGCTCGGAGTCAACACCCTTCCGGATGGCGCATGAAGGCACCGACGGGGTACGGAGGGATTCACACGTCGAAGACGACCCTCGCTCGCCAGCGATCGTTATCCTTGTAACATTCGAGGAGGTGATAGGTAGCGGCCTTGACAATGCCCTTGAACTGATGACGCCCCGCCTCTGCAGGCTCTCCCGCCAGCTCTCCACTCGCACGCCCGCCCTCAACCGCCACCACTCGTACGTCTGCCGGCGCCCATTCTTCCGTCTCGCAGCGGTATAACAGCTCGTTTAACCAGGCTACCAGTAAAGACGGCAGATCGCCTCCCCGCGCCTCAATCGAAAGGAGGCCGGTAGAGCGCACCGTTCCAGAGTCGACCATCAGCGCAAACATCCCTCGAGCGGCGTTGGCGAAGAGTTCCTCCGGTGTCTCGCCCCACACCACAATCCCGACATCCGCCGTCGTCTCGAACAACTCGAATCTCTGATCGCTCATCCCATACCGGACAGCCACAAGGACTGCCCCTACATCGCACCCCGCACCAAATCCTCCCTAACTCCCCTTTGATAAAAGGGGGGAGCGAGGGGGATTTGCTTCGCACCGGGCGCAGCAAGCGGCGCCCCTACTCATATCGTAGCGCCTCAATCGGGTCGAGGAAGGCGGCCTTGCGTGCCGGATAGTAGCCGAAACAAATCCCCACCAATGCCGAGAAAGCAAAGGCCATAAGGACCGCGACGGCACTGACTTGTGTAGACCACCCGGCCAGGGACGAGATCAGGATCGAGGCCGAGAGGCCTAGCGCAATCCCGACCAGGCCACCGATCAGCGACAGCGTGACCGCCTCAACGAGGAACTGCGTCAGGATGTCGCGCGCCTTGGCGCCGACCGCCTGACGCAAACCGATCTCCCGCGTCCGCTCCGTCACGGAGACC
>JAGWQH010000100.1 GCA_028870115.1 Candidatus Methylomirabilota bacterium | reverse complement strand
TGCCTTCCCCTCTCCCTCGCCCCCGTTCGTACCGATGAGCTTCATGGCGATCCAGACCAAGGCAAGCCCACCCACCGCTTGGAGGAGAGGGATCTGGAGGAGTCGAGAGGCGATGGCGATGAAGGTGATCTGAAGCGCTACTGCCCCGACTATTCCTCCAAACAAGCCGTAGAACTGTGCCCGGGGCGGTAGGGTCCGGACTGCCATGGCAATGACCACGGCGTTGTCGCCGGACAGGCTGAGGTTGATGAAGACGATGCCGAGCCAGCGGGCCCAGAACTCTGGATAAAGCAGAAATGCCATCCGGTGTCTCACGGGAATGGTTAGAGCTTCGGCCCTCCAGGCCGCATTCCAGTCCCCTCGCAGAATATATCTAGCGTAGCTGTGTTACTGCGACATTAAGGCGAAGGAAACAATTCGTAAAAACCGCAACGAGAACATCGGGGTTGAGTCCCTCCGCGAGACCCCGCACTGTTTACCGGAGGACGCCATGTGCTTCGTTGCTATGATCTGTTTGGTTGCAGGGTTCCGATGGATTGAGGAAGCGCAAGCGGCGAACCTTTACGGGCGGGTTTATAACACATTGCGCAGCGAGATATATAGGAAGGCCAAAATTGTGCTGGGGTCTAGTCCACCGAGAGAGGCAGTGACGGATGACCAGGGACAGTACTGGTTTGACGAGCACTAAAGCCTGGGAGCCGGATGTCAGGCGTGAGCGATCCCGGAGAGCGTTGCGGGAGTCACAAGAGGTAAGTAATGAATGAAGTTGTTTACACGATCTCCTCGGGAAGCGTAGCATGACAACATGATTGTATCGGCAAATCTCAAGGAGAAGGAGGATCGTCATGGGATTACTGGATAACGGTCTACTGGGGAACGGGCTGAAGGGGAACATCGTGACAGGGTTGGCTATCGGTATCGGCGCGGCCATTTTGGCCCCTGTCGTTATCCCTCTGGCTGCATCAATCGTCAAGCCACTGGCAAAGGCCACGATTAAAGGTGGCATCACTCTCTATGAAAAGGGTCAAGAGATGGTCGCTGAGGCGGGAGAGGTCGTGGAGGACCTGGTGGCAGAGGCCAAGGCGGAATTGGCCGAGGTCCCGACAGACAC
>JAGWQH010000099.1 GCA_028870115.1 Candidatus Methylomirabilota bacterium | reverse complement strand
TCGAGCTCGCGCAGGGGCTCGTCCGCGTAGGCCAGGACCGGCTCGGCGAGCAGGAGCTCGTCCAGGTGCTGCCCCTCGCCGTCAGTCCGCTTGTGTTGGAAGGCGTGCCGCAGGGCACGCCGGGTGATCACGCCGGCAAGTCGGCCTGTGCCATCGAGCACGGGGAAAAGATGCTGGACGCGCTGGCCGCGCGGCACAAGCTTCGGCTCAATCGCAGTAAGTGAGGTACCGAGCGGCAGGGTCGTGGTGTCCGTACGCATCACCTCACGGACAAACAGGATTTCAAGCGGATCGATGGCGTACTCGCGGCTCAGGTGATAGCTGCGGCGCGCGATCTTTTCGGTCAGGATTGAACGGCTCATTACCATGACGGTCGTCCCATAGGCCAATGCGATGGCGACGAGCGACGGCAGTATCATGTTCACATCGTGTGTCAGTTCGAGCGTGAACATAACGGCCGTGAACGGTACGCGCATCGTGCCGCTCAGGACGGCGCCCATGCTCACCAGAGGCCAGAAACCTGCGCCCTCATTCGGAAGAATCATTGCCTCAACGCCGCCCAGCGCAGCGCCCATCATGAGCAGCGGCGCGAGCACGCCGCCCGAGGTGCCGGAGCCGAGCGACACGGCCCAAATCGTAGACTTGACCAACAGAATTCCGAGGATCACGCGGCCCGGAACGTCGCCTTTCAGTAACTCGCCGATGGTGTCGAAGCCGATGCCGAGCGCCTGGGGAAAGATCAGACCGCCGAGTCCGATCGCCAGCCCGCCGATCGCCGGCCACCACATCCAGTGCAACGGCAGTCGCCCGAAGGCGTCCTCGGAGGCGTAGACTGCTCGAGTCAGTACAGCCGAGAGCAATCCGGCCAACAGACCCGCGACAATGCAACCCGCAAGGCCCTGCAGACCGATGAACTGCGGATGCGGCGGGACCGCGAAAAGGGGGCCGATCCCGATGATGTACCGGCGCACCGCAGCCGCCGTGGCGCTGGCCAATATGACCGGGATCACACTGCGAGGTTTCCACTCGAAGAGTAACAGTTCTACGGCCAGTACGGACGCCGCCACCGGCGAAGCGAAGGTCGCCGACATACCGCCAGCCGCGCCTGCCACCAGCAGCGTTTTGCGCTCGGCGCTGGTGAAGTGGAAGAACTGTGCGATCATCGAGCCGAAGGCCCCGCCGGTCATGATGATGGGCCCCTCGGCACCGAAGGGTCCTCCCGATCCGATTGAGATGGCGGACGATAGCGGCTTGAGGAAGGCCACTTTCGGATCGACCTTGCTGCCCCGCAGCAGGATCGCCTCAATTGCCTCTGGGATGCCGTGACCGCGAATCTGCTCCGACCCGTACCGCGCCATCAGCCCGATGATCAGCGCGCCGACGACCGGCACAAGGACCACCAGAAACCCCAGGTGGTGGTCCGCCGGCGACACGAAGGTCGTATCCCAGCGTCCGTAGAAAAACAGGTTGGTGAACAGGCTGATGAGTCGCAGCAGGATCAGTGCCACGAACGCACTCAATGCTCCGATGCCAACGGCCAGCGCCGAGATTGGGACCACGCGCGGCGTCGCCGTGAAGTCGCCCAACTCGTTGTGCCCGAGCTGGCCACGCCATCGTTGTATCGCTTTGCCCAAAGAAATCATGAGAGATCCTCCCACTCGATAAATGCGGAAACCTTTGACGATTACGGAAAATGCTCCGACCCTTCCGGAAGCTCGTCAAGTCCGCACGACACCGGATAGCGCGAACTACGGCCGACTGGCACACATCCCGTCATGGTCGGTCGGCCTCACTGATGCCTAACCCTCGTTCGACCCCCCGCCCAGATGAATCGGTGGAGAGCAGACCATGAGAAGCCTGGCCTCCGTATTCCCTACGTTTTCCCAAAAGTGTCGAAGGTAGCTCTTAAAGTGAAGGCTGTCCCCACGCCTCAGGAGATAGGTCTCGTCTCTGATAGTAAACCGCACCTTTCCTTTAATGCAGAGTTGAAGCTCCTCCCCATGATGGTGGAACTCCCGCTCTTTCATCTTGGCGCCCTTGGGGATAGTCAACAATACGGCGCTGAATGCTTCATTGGGTAACCCGCCGGTCAATGGCTGGATGCTGATTTTGAGATCAGGAACGGGGGTACTCCGTCGCTTGGCCTCTGCGAGATAGACGACCTCTCTTGTCTCGCCGTGCTCGTCCAGGAGGGATTGGAGAGTCGTTCCCAGGCCCTTCACGATCTTGAGGACGGTTCCGAGGGTCGGAGAGATGAGATTCTGCTCGATCTTATGGATCGCGCTGGGCGAGACCTCGATCTGCCCGCTGAGCTGGCGCAGGGAGAGACCTCGCTGCTGGCGAAGCTCTCTGATCTTTTTCCCTACGTTGATGACAAGCTGCTCAACCATGGTTGTTCTCTGTGGAATCCAATATAGAAGTATACGATATGTCTGTCAAGTTTTGTGCTTGACAGGTGTATATCATAAGATATAACGTATCATATATGACACACCTTCTGCGATCAGCGCATCATTATGGCGTACTCACGCATCCCCCAATAATGGGGCGTAGTTGGAGGAGTTGAACAATGAGACACGTGATATCCGTATCCTGCGCCATACTCTTACTTGTCTTTATGGCGTCCCAGGCCCGTGCCCACGGCGGCGGTGAATCGATGGGTGACATGGATAAAGGCGATGCGTGCAAACTACAGAAAGGTCACTACACGGTTCACTTTACAGCCTATCAGGAGAAGTATGGGGCATCACAGGTCGTCACGTTGCACGAAGTAGGCTCGGAGAGAGTAAAGCAGGAGTTTCAGTCGTACTGTGAAGGGGTCCCGAAGACGGGCAAGTTGTCGCTGTCTTTTGATCTTTACAATGAAGAGATGCGAGCATTGCCCATCACTGTGGAAGTCGTCGAAGCGGGCGAGCATCACAGTGGGCGCGCCATTCTCTCTGTGCCACCGACAGTATACCATGATGGTTTAATCACTCTTAATGCCGACATCCCTGCTGCCGGTCACTACAAGGCCATTATGACGTTGAACAAGGTGGGGCCTGGTATTGCGCATAAGCCTCATTCCCTTGCCGAGCCTGCGGAACTGGAACTGGTCAGCCACAGTCACGGAAACGAGCCTACGGAAGCCGAACTGCACGCCATCGATCCCACCTTCACGTTTCCCTTTACAGTTGGTCTTAAGATGCAGACAGGCCTCCCATGGTACGTCTCCAAACTGGGGTTCCAGGCAGCCGGTACAATGCTGGGCATTTCGGCCTTGATAGCCGGGGCAACGTATTACAGGAATGGCAAGCGGAAGAAGCAGGTCTAAGGCTTGCTTACACCATTGGTCCGGCCTACTGAAGAATCGGTTTTCAGCAGGTGGTGTATTTATGCGACATCAGTACTTCCAATGGTAGTTGGGGGAAAGCATGGTGATGTCATGAATGACGCTCTCTTATGGTATGAGAGTTAAGAGGAGGGTCTATGGGTTTGTTCAGCTCATTATTTGAGGGTAGTGGGAAACCCGGGAAAAAGCTGATCGAGGCGGCGAAATGTGGAACCACCGAGAAAGTCAAGAGCCTGTTAGCGGCGAGGGCCGATACGAGCGCGACCGATAAACATGGCTGGACGGCGCTGATGCATGCCTCCTGGCATGGGCGAGCCCAGATCACCGAGTTGCTGCTCACGTACGGCGCGGAGGTCAATGCGAAGGACTACAATGGCTGGACGGCCCTGATGCGTGTGGCGTGGAAAGGGTATGCTGAGGGTGTCGAACTGCTGCTCACGCATGGCGCGGATGTGAATGCCCAGGATCATAACGACTGGACGGCCCTGATGCATGCGTCGTGGAAAGGGCATGCCGGGGTCGTCGAACTGCTGCTCACGCACGGTGCAGACGTGAAAGCTCGAGATAAAGACGGCTGGACAAGCCTGATACATGCGTCCGGACACGGGCGGTCCGGGGTCGTCGAACTGCTGCTTACACACGGCGCGGATGTGCACGTACGGGATAAAGATGGCTGGACGGCCCTGATGCGTGCGGCGTGGAATGGCCATGCCGGGGTCGTCGAACTGCTGCTTACGCACGGCGCGGATGTGAATGCGCAGGATCAGAGTGGCGCAACCGCTCTGATCCGCGCATCGTGGAGAGGGCATTCCGGAGTCGTCGAACTGCTGCTTACGCATGGTGCTGACGTAGGTATTCAGGATCATAGAGGCAAGACGGCCCTGGTCTGCGCGGGGGAGCGAGGGCGTCCCAGGATTGTAAGGCTGCTGCTCCATCAGGGCGCTGATGCGAACGCGGAGAACTATCATCGCCAGACGGCACGGATGTATCTGTCTTCGCATGAGCATTCCAAGGTGGCGGAACTGCTGGAGCGACACGGGGCGCGCTAAAAACAAAGATACCGGACTCCATATGTCGGAACGGAATCAGGAATGATGGGAAGTATCAGGCAAAGTGGGGACGCTCACGAATGTGAGAAAGGCATTACAGATCGGCGAGCGTGAACGGTGGCGGTGGGTGATGAGGTAGAAAGGTCTGATCAGCTTTAGACCTGTGATGGGAATAGCGTGGAGTTCGCGACAGTTGATGTCGCTTGCGACGGCAAGCTTCGAGATGATAGCGATACCTCCGCCAGCCTTGACCGCTTGCCGGATCGCCTCGTTGCTGCCCAGTTCGCCGATCACTTTGAAGGCGCCGATCGACAGATTGCGACGCTCCAGGGCCTGTTCCATAATCTTGCGCGTTCCTGAGCCGCGCTCCCGAATGAGAAACGGCTGGCTCAGCAGTTCCTTTGCCTTCACGCTCCTCCGGGACACCCAGGGGTGCGTGGGTGGCACGACCAGGACCATCTCATCTTCGGCAAATCTCCGGTATTCGAGCCTGCCATCATCGAATTGCGCACCTACGGCACCGACCTCATAGGCGCCATCGATCACCGCCTCAATGATCTCTTTTGAGTACGAAACCTTGAGGACGATCGAGATGTCCGGATAGCGAGCCCTAAGCGGTCCGATCAGGGGCGGCAGCAGATAGCCGCCTGGGATGCTGCTGGCGCCGAGTATCAGCTCTCCCTTCAGCCCTCCCTTGAACTCGTCGAGGGCCTGTTGGGCTTCCTGACGGAGCGTCAGGATCCGCTTGGCATAGCGATAGAGCAGGTTCCCGCCCTTTGTTGGGGTGACCCGATGCCCGAGCCGATCCAGCAGCCGGACTCCTGCATCCTTCTCCAGTTTTTTGATGTGGCCGCTGACGGTGGGCTGGGTCAGGTACATCGCGTCGGCCGCCTTCGAGAAACTTCCCGATTCGACAATTCTGCAGAACAACTCGAGGACGTGGAGATCCATGATACGTCTTCTATAATCGGCGCGACCCGGCCCTGATCGCCTCATGATAGAGTTGAAGATAGTCGTGAATTTCTCGCTCTGTGGAGAACTCCCGCTCGATCTTCTCCAGCCCGTTCTTTCCGAGCATATGGCGAAGATCCCGCTCCCTGATCAGCCGCTCAGCCTTATGGGCAAACTCCGACTCCGATGCGAAGAGGAGCCCATCGATCCCGTCACGCACCACCGATCGGTTCCCCTCGATGTTCGAGGCCAGGACTGCTCGACCGCGACTCATCGCCTCCAGGATACTGTTGGCCATGCCGCCTTCGGAGAGCGATGAGTTGATCACCACATCTACGGACATGAGCATGGCGCAGATCTGCTCATGAGGGACCGGGCCCAGATAGAAGGCCCAGGAGTAGTCGCGCAGGAGTTCCTGTAATCTGACTCCTTCGGCAGCCTCAATGACCGGTCCCACGAAGACGGCTTTGATCTGGGGATACTGTATTCTCAGTGCATCAAGCGGCTTCAGGCAGAAGGTGACATTTTTCACACGCCGGATGCCTGCGGGGATGAGGAAGACCAGATCATCGCATGTCAGCCCCAGGTGGCGTCGGAGATCGAATGGGGCCTCCTGGCAGCGAACGGTCTGGCCGATCACCCGGACTCGGTACTCTACCTCGGGTAGTTCGCCGATGAGCTTGGCCCGCATACAGTCGTGAAAGACCACGATGCGTGTTGCCCGTCGAAGGACGTCCATGACCTGTATCCTTCGGTCAGGATCGAAGAGATCGGTGTTGACATCGGTTCCGGTAACGCTGAGGATCGATGGAATACCCAACCGGAACGCGGCGTCCGTGGCGATCCACCCCGACGCACTGACATGGAATCCATGGACCAGATCGGGGGCGAATGCTTCCAGTGCTTGCAAGATCTCGCCTGACGAGAGACCCTCCTCCAGGGACCAGACCCGGACGATCGTACCTTGCTCGCGCAGCCCCGATTCGATACGCTGGACTGTGATCGAATTGCCTCGGACGGAGGGGATATAAAAGGGGGTGAGAATGCCCAGTCGCATCTCGCTACTCAGCGGCTGAAGAGTTGCCGCAGCATCTTCCCCAGTTCCTTGTTCCGATCCTTCCCCAGGAGTTTACCCACGTCTGTTTTGATGCGTCCCTCGATGCTCCCTGCTTGCGGAGTCACTACCGGGTCAGACGAGGGCCCGTGCACCTTGGCCTCGAGCGTCGTTTTCGCCACCTTGGCAGTCACGTCGAAGTCCATGGTCTGGTTGAGCAGATTGAAACTCCCGGCAGCATAGAACTTGGCCCCATCTCGAAGCAGCGTCAAATCCCTGGTTCGCAGGATCCCACTGTTGAGGGTCCAATGGGCGCTGAGGCGGTTGAACTCGTTCAGCGTGGGAGATGCGACGCCTAACCCCTCCAGGATAGGATCCACAGTTTTGGACAGCCGTTCCAGAGGCGCATAGCCGGTCACGCGCCCGTTCGTCACAGCCATGTCGGTTTGGCCTGAGGCCCTGGCGAGCGCCCCAGGTCCGAGTTGTCCTGAAAGCTCTATTTGTGAATCCAGCGTCATCATTCCGCGCAAGTTCCACCGTGGCTCCTGGATCGCATTCAGGAATGGTTCGGTCTGGATCCCTTCCAGATGCGCAGCGATCGTTGCGCGGGATGTCGGCCCACGCCAGTCGAGGGCAGCATCACCTGAAAGCGTTCCGCCATAGAAGCCGCCTCGGAGTTTACGGATAGCGAGGAGCCGGCAGCAGTAGTGAATGTCGCCTTCTGTGCCGGTCAGGATTAGCTTCCCCCAACGCAGAACATCAGACTGTAGATGTCCCTCAACCTGGAGTTCGCCGCCTTCTGGGGCGTATTGGGCACGAAATCCCCCCGTACCCCCTTTTGACAAATGGGGGGTGGGGGGATTTGAGGGTACGACGTCTGCGGTGCGTAGGGGCGATCGGCCGGTCGCCCCTACAGGCGCTAGCGCGATCGCAAGCGCCACAATCGGTTCGATAGAAAGATCGGTCGTATTCAGCCAAAACTGGAGGCGAGGCGACCTCTGGGTTACAAGGTGGAGGCGGCCCGCGATGGTGTGGCCCTTCCAGAGTAGGCTCACCTCAGAAAGGTCGAGGCTGTCGCCTTCCCATCGTCCCTTCGCCCGTAGCCATGCTTTGTCTCCTGGCGTTTTGCCCGGTTCCTTTGCGACCGCCACACCGACGCGCTGGAGATCGGCGTGAGCCTCCAGGTTGAGGCGTGGCCACTCGCCGACAGCCTTCCCCTCGAGATCGAGGGTTCCACTGAACGCTGCGACGGAGGAGGCGCGTGATACGCCAAGGGTCGATGCCAGTTGCGCGGCTTCGATGCCCTGCACGTGAAGTGCCACCTCAATCGGCGTGCGATCTCCTTCACGGCGCTCTGCGCTCCCTATGAGGTCAAACGAGCCGGATGTTTCGCCGGGCAACTGTCCACTGACATGGATGCGAAGAGGATGAGAGGGAAGTGGAGCCGGGATATCCAGGTTGACATCCTTAAACTCCAGGTTGACCGGGCCATGAGGATGGAGAGGATTGTCGAGTACGAGAGTCCCATGGCGGATAGTCAGCGCCCCCGCTACTAAGATCGGCAGAGCAGGCTGTCCTCTGGCCGCTCTTGTGCCTTCAGCAGGGTGCGGTTCGGCGGCTGCCGCTCGCGCGGTCGGCCGAATCAAGTCCTCGATGTTCCACCCATCCGACCCCTTGGCCAACCTGATGCGTGGCCGGTCAATACGGATGTTCCCGATCTGGAGGTCGCCCTTGAGGAGCGGAAGCAGCTTGAGCGCGATATGAAATTGCTCCGCGTTCAGGAACGGTTCAGACCACGGGGCGCGGTCGGCAATGATCAAGTTCCGGATGGTCACCCCTGGCGACGGCAGGAGATGGACTCGCAGGCTGCTTGCGGTGACTTTGCGGTTCAGCAGTTGGCTGACCCGGCTAATGAGGATTCCGCGATATCGCTCCTGGTCCAGCAGGAGCGGGCCGGCGAAGAGGGCCGCGACAACCCCACCCAGGACCAGGAACAACCAGAGGAGCCGACGCTGGCCGCGTCTCGTCACCCGTTCCCTCCGGGTTCCTTGCCCTTGAGTTGCGCGATCAGCAACTCATTGGCCACCTGCGGATTGGCCTTACCGCGACTGACCTTCATGACCATGCCGACCAGAAAGGTGAGGCTTTGCACCTTTCCTTTCCGGTAGTCGGCGACCGGCCCGGGGTGTGCGGCAAGCACCTCCTCAACGATACGGCGTAGTTCATCCTGGTCGGAGATCTGCGTCAGCCCCTGCTCCTTGACGATCAGGTCGGCCGGCTTTCCGGTCTGATACATCTGTTCGAAGACCGTCTTGGCGATCTTGCCGCTGATCGTTCCACGAAGCAGCAGCGTGAGCAGAGCAGCCAGCTCTTCCGGCGGGATCGGGCTGTCGGTAATGTCCCGACTATCCTTATTTAGATGGCCCAGGAGCTCCACCATCACCCAGTTGCTGGTAAGTTTTGGTTCGTGAGACGCCTTTGTGACCGCCTCGTAGTAGTCGGCCAGCGGCCTGGAGGCGGTAAGGACTGCGGCATCGTAGTCCGGGATACCGTACTCCTGAACAAACCGAGCGCGGCGTTGTTGCGGGAGTTCCGGGAGCGTCGCGCGGATCTCATCGATCCGCTGCGGCGAGGTGGTCAACGGGACCAGGTCAGGCTCGAGGAAGTAGCGGTAGTCGTGCGCGTACTCCTTGCTTCGCATCGACAAGGTCAGCTCCTGGTCCGCGTCCCACAACCGTGTCTCCTGGACGATCTTGCCTCCTTCTTTAAGGACCTGAGCCTGGCGCTGGATCTCGTAGGCCAGGGCCTTCTGAACGCTCTTGAAGGAGTTCATGTTCTTGACCTCAGCCTTGACTCCCAGCTCCTCGCTTCCGGCGCGCCGCAGGGAGACGTTGGCGTCACAACGCAGGCTGCCTTCCTCCATGTTGCCGTCGCAGACTTCCAGGTAGACGAGGATCGCCCGAAGCTGCCGGAGATATTCCGCGGCCTCCTCCGGGGTGCGGATGTCTGGCTCGCTGACGATCTCCATCAACGGTACGCCGCTGCGGTTAAAGTCCACCAGGCTGTAGTCTGCCGCCT
>JAGWQH010000098.1 GCA_028870115.1 Candidatus Methylomirabilota bacterium | reverse complement strand
CTTTATCTCGACTCACGGAGCGCGAAAGGGCTTGGCCGATACGGCCTTGAAGACGGCCGATTCGGGCTATCTCACGCGCCGACTGGTGGACGTGGCGCAGGATGTCATCGTTACCGAGGTGGATTGTGGTACGCCCAATGGGATATGGGTCACCCCTCTCATAGAAGGGGGCGAGGTTATCCAGCCCCTGCGCGACCGAATGCTCGGCCGGGTAGCCCTGGATGATATCCATGACCCCTTCACAGGAGAGGTGCTGGTGGAGGGCAACCAGGAGATCGTTGAGGTATTGGCCAGCAAGATCGAAAATGCCGGTATCGACAGGGTCAAAATCCGCTCGGTCCTCACCTGTGAGGCGCGACGAGGCATCTGCATCAAGTGTTACGGTCGTAACCTTGCCACCGGTAGGCTGGTAGAATTGGGAGAGGCATGCGGTGTCCTGGCGGCGCAGTCTATCGGTGAACCCGGGACCCAGCTGACCATGCGGACATTCCACATCGGGGGTACGGCGAGCCGTGCTGTCGAGCAGAGTACGCTCGAATGCAAGGGCGCGGGAATCGTCAGGTTCGCGAACCTGCGTACGGTCAAGACCGCCAAGGGCGACCATGTGGTGATGAACCGTAACGGCGTGATCAGTATCATCGACGAGAAGGGCCGCAAGAAAGAAAGCTACCCGGCGGTCTACGGCGCTCACCTGAAAGTCGAGGATGGCGCGCCGCTGAAGGCCGGGCAGGTGCTGATGGAGTGGGATCCCTTTACGAGTGCGATTCTGGCAGAGCACGGTGGACGGGTGCACTTCCGGGATGTCGTTGACGGGGTGACCATCCGGGAGGAAGTGGATGAGGTCACCGGTCTATCCCAGCGCGTCGTAGTGGAGCACGGACGGGAGGACTTGCAGCCGAGGATCTCGATTAAGGACGAGGCGGGCGCAACTGTCTTCCGCTGCCTGCTGCCTGTCAGTGCCCACCTTATGGTGAGTGAGGGACAGATGGTATCGGCCGGGGACAGCATTTCGAAAATTCCACGGGAGACGATGAAAACCAAGGATATCACCGGTGGTCTCCCCAGGGTGGCTGAGCTGTTCGAGGCGCGCAGGCCAAAGGATGCTGCCGTCATCTCTGAGATCGACGGCCGTGTGGAATTAGGCGGGATCGCAAAGGGTATGCGCAAACTGTCCGTCAGGGACGAGCATGGGGACGTCAGGGAATACCTGATTGCCCGACGCAGGCATGTTAATGTGTTGGACGGGGATGAGATCAAGGCCGGCGAACCCTTTATGGACGGTCCTATTAACCCCCACGATATCCTGGACGTGTTGGGCGAACAGGAACTCCAGAAGTATCTGGTGAATGAGATCCAAGAAGTCTATCGACTTCAGGGGGTTCAGATCAACGATAAGCACATTGAAGTGATCGTCAGACAGATGCTGAAGCGCGTACGGGTTGAGGCAGTCGGCGATGCTAACTTCCTGGTTGGCGAGCATGTCGATAAGACCGTCTTCCTCGAGGAGAACCAGCGCACCATGGCCTCAGGCGGGACCCCGGCCACCGCCAAGCCTCTACTCTTGGGGATTACAAAGGCGTCGCTCTCCACTGACAGCTTCATCTCCGCCGCCTCGTTCCAGGAAACCACGAAGGTCTTGACGGAGGCAGCCATCAATGGGGCGAGGGACGAATTGCGTGGCCTGAAAGAGAACGTTATTATGGGTCGCCTGATCCCGGCCGGTACCGGGATGAGATGGTACCGGGAGACCACGATTGCTACACCCGAGGTGGCGTTGCCGAAGGAGGTCTTCACTGGGGCGAACGTGGCTGTTGATGAGGGATCGGATGAGTTGGACGACGCATCCCTTGATAATTAATTTAGGGAAGGCATAATTAAAAAGCTTGACAATGAAAATGGAGTCTGTATAATATATTGGTTTGCTTAATAGAGGGAGGAGCCAGTGCCCACCATCCACCAGTTGGTTCGCAAGGGTCGAGCTGCAGCGGTTAAGAAGGCCAAGACGCCCGCGCTACAGCGGTGTCCGCAGCGACGTGGGGTTTGCATTCGTGTCTACACGACGACTCCAAAGAAGCCGAATTCGGCCCTTCGAAAGGTGACCAGGGTGCGTCTCAGTAATGGGATTGAGGTGACAACGTATATTCCAGGGATCGGCCACAATCTGCAGGAGCATTCCATTGTCCTGATCAGGGGAGGGCGCGTGAAGGATCTGCCGGGTGTCCGCTATCATGTGATTCGCGGCGCTCTCGATACGGCAGGAGTCCAGGATCGCAAACAGGCTCGATCCCTCTATGGGGCCAAGAGACCAAAAACCGGTTAACGACCTTCTATACCGAAGAGGCAATCGGCTCTTCACGGACCATGCCTGAAGCGCCGATTTTAATTTTCTGGTCACGTGTAGAGCTCAACATTTCGGGGAACGCTTCATGCCAAGACGAAAAGTAACCGAGAAACGAGAGACGATTGCTGATCCTGTGTACAGCAACCGAATGGTTGCGAAGTTCATCAATACCATGATGGTCAAAGGCAAGAAAAGCGTTGCTGAGTCGATTGTCTACGGGTCGATGAAGATTATCGAGGATCGGGCGAAGACTGATCCGTTGCGAATGTTCAAACAGGCCGTGGACAACGTCAAGCCGGTTCTCGAAGTCAAGTCACGCCGGGTAGGTGGCGCGACCTATCAGGTACCGGTAGAGGTCCGAGCGGATCGCAGGACCTCCTTGGCGTTCCGTTGGATCATCGGCTTCTCAAGAAAGCGCACAGAGAAGACGATGGCGGAGCGGTTGGCTGCTGAGTTGACAGAGGCGGCGGCTAACCGGGGAAACTCGGTAAAGAAAAAGGAAGACACGCATAAGATGGCGGAGGCGAATAAGGCGTTTGCCCATTATCGCTGGTAACAGGAAGTTGTAAGTATCGAGTTCAGAACTTGAACCCAGAAATCCTCAATCTAAAATCTGATACGTAGACATGGCTGAGACATACTCTATAGAGACGGTCCGGAATATCGGGATCATGGCCCACATCGATGCGGGGAAGACTACCACCACCGAGCGGATCCTGTATTACACCGGTAAAACCTATAAGATTGGGGAGGTGCACGAGGGTTCCACCGAGATGGACTGGATGGAGCAGGAGCGTGAGCGGGGGATTACAATCACCTCCGCTACTACCACCTGCTTTTGGCGGAACCATCGGATCAACATTATCGATACCCCGGGACACGTTGATTTTACGGTTGAGGTCGAACGATCCCTTCGGGTATTGGATGGGGCCGTGGCAATCTTCGATGCGGTGGCTGGGGTGGAACCTCAGTCCGAGACGGTGTGGCGTCAGGCGGATAAGTATGGGGTTCCCCGTATCGCCCTGGTCAATAAAATGGATCGCATGGGCGCGAATTTCGACCAGTGCGTTCGGATGATCGTTGAGCGCCTTGGGGCTAATCCGTTGGTTGTGCAGCTCCCCATCGGCAAAGAGGATCATTTTGAGGGTGTTGTCGACCTGATCCGGATGAAGGCGATCATCTGGGATGAGGAAACGCTCGGGGCAAGCTACCGGGAGGATGAGATTCCTGATGAGATGCGCCCGCGGGCCCAGGAGGCTCGCGAGCGGCTGTTGGAGACGATCGCCGAAGTGGACGACGGGTTCCTTGTCCGGTACGTGGATGGTCTTGCGGTTGGACCGGAGGAAATCAAGGCCGCCATCCGCAGTGCTGTACTCAAGCTCCAGTTGGTTCCGGTTATTGCCGGCGCCTCGTTCAAGAACAAAGGAGTACAGCCATTACTGGACGCGGTTGTGGACTATCTTCCATCCCCGGTTGACCTGCCGCCCATCGAGGGTCTCGATACGGCCACCGGGAAATCTACAGTACGAATCCCGAAGCCGAAGGAACCGTTCGCCGCGTTAGTATTCAAGATCATGACGGATCCCTATGTCGGGCAACTGGCTTTTTTCAGAGTCTATTCAGGCAGCCTGAGCTCTGGCAGCCAGGTGTACAACTCGACGCGCGGCACCCGCGAGCGGATCGGACGCCTGCTACGAATGCACGCTAACAAGCGCGAGGAGATTAAGGAGGTCTCGGCCGGTGATATTGCGGCCGCTGTGGGACTCAAGGGCGCTCGAACGGGCGACACCCTGTGCGACGAGGTCAACCAGATTATTCTGGAATCGATTGAGTTTCCTGAACCGGTTATCTCGGTGGCCATTGAGCCGAAGACGAAAGAAGGGCAGGATCGGCTTGCGGCCGGACTTGCCGCGTTGGCCAATGAGGATCCGACCTTTCGCGCCAGCACGGACGAAGAGACCGGCCAGACGATCATCTCCGGCATGGGAGAACTGCATCTTGAGATTATTGTCGACAGGCTCATGCGGGAGTTTCGGGTCGAGGCCAATGTGGGCAAACCCGAGGTAGCCTATCGTGAAACCGTCACGACATTGGCTGAGGCTGAAGGCCGATATGTGCGGCAGACCGGTGGGCGTGGACAGTACGGACACGTCTGGATCAAAGTGGAACCCTCGCCCGCTCGATCGGGATTCGAATTCGTCAACAAGATTGTGGGCGGCGTGGTGCCCAAAGAGTATATCCCCGCGGTGGAGAAAGGCATCAAGGAAGCATTGCAGACCGGGGTAGTGGCCGGCTACCCCGTCATCGATGTGAAGGTCACCCTCTATGACGGATCGTATCACGAGGTGGACTCCTCAGAGATGTCGTTTAAGATCGCCGGCTCAATGGCTTTCAAAGCGGCGACCAGCCGGGCGAAGCCGGTGCTGCTGGAACCGATCATGCGGGTCGATGTCTCGACGCCGGAGGATTTTCTTGGCGAGGTCATCGGTAATCTGAATTCGCGTCGCGGCCGGGTAACCGGGATCGAGTCTAGGCTGGCCGCCCAGGTGGTTCAAGCGGATGTGCCGCTATCCGAGATGTTTGGGTATGCCACTGACCTGCGTTCAGCGACCCAGGGTCGGGCCGCTCACACGATGCAGTTTTCGCGGTACGAGCCTGTCCCCGCCAGCATTGCGGAGGAGATTGTGGCCCGTATGGGCGGGCGGCTCGGTGGACGGTAGGCGGACGCAGTTTCGTTGCTAAAGGAGTTGGCTATGGCCAAGGCGAAATTCGAGCGGACGAAAGAACACATGAACATCGGGACCATCGGGCACATCGACCACGGCAAGACCACCCTGACCGCGGCGATCACGAAGGTCCTGCACGCGGCGAACCCGAAGGTCAACTTCGTCCCCTTCGACCAGATCGATAAAGCGCCGGAGGAGAAGGAGCGGGGGATCACCATCAATATCGCGCACGTGGAGTACGAGACGCAAAAGCGCCACTACGCGCACGTCGACTGCCCCGGCCACGCCGACTACATCAAGAACATGATTACCGGCGCCGCCCAGATGGACGGCGCGATCCTGGTCGTCGCCGCCTCCGAAGGGCCGATGCCGCAGACCCGCGAGCATATCCTGCTCGCCCGCCAGGTCAACGTCCCCAACCTCGTCGTCTTCCTGAACAAGGTCGACCTGGTGGATGACCCCGAACTGCTCGAGCTGGTCGAACTGGAGGTCCGCGAGCTGCTCACGAGCTACAACTTCCCCGGCGACGAGATCCCCTTCGTTCGCGGCAGCGCGCTCAAAGCGTTGGAGGCCGGCAGCGGTGACCGCAGCAATCCGGCGGCCGCACCGATCTTCGAACTCATGGACGCCGTCGATGCCTACTTCCCCGCCCCCGTTCGCGTCCTCGACAAGCCGTTCCTCATGCCGATTGAGGACGTCTTCTCGATCTCCGGGCGCGGGACCGTCGTCACCGGCCGCGTCGAGCGCGGCATCATCAAGGTGGCTGACGAGGTGGAGCTCATCGGCATCCGGGACACCCAGCGGACCGTCGTGACCGGCGTCGAGATGTTCCGCAAGCTCCTCGACCAGGGCCAGGCCGGCGACAACGTGGGACTGCTCCTGCGGGGGACCAAGCGCGAAGAGGTGGAGCGCGGCCAGGTGGTGGCCAAGCCCGGTTCCATTACCCCCCACACGCGCTTTAAGGCCGAGGCCTACATTCTCACCAAGGAAGAGGGCGGCCGTCATACCCCCTTCTTCAACGGCTATCGGCCCCAGTTCTACTTCCGGACCACCGACGTGACCGGGGTCTGTACGCTCCCCGCGGGGACCGAAATGGTCATGCCGGGCGACAACGTCAGCCTTGCGGTCGAACTGATTCAGCCGATCGCCATGGAGAAGGAGTTACGCTTCGCGATCCGCGAGGGCGGCCGCACCGTCGGGGCCGGCGTGGTGAGCGAGGTGGTGGAGTAGGGGGCCAGAACAGGGAATAATGGAAAATCAGCGGATACGAATCAGGCTGAAGGCCTATGATCACCGAATCCTTGACCAGTCGGCCAAGGAGATTGTCAATACTGCCCAGCGAACGGGCGCGAGGGTCTCTGGACCCATTCCGCTACCGACTAAGATCAGTCGATTTACCGTGTTGCGCTCGCCGCACATCGATAAGAAGTCGCGCGAACAGTTCGAGATCCGGACCCATTTACGGCTGATGGATATCGTGGATGCGCAGCCTCAGACGGTAGATGCCCTGATGCGGCTCGACCTGCCGGCTGGTGTCGACGTGGAGATTAAGCTCTAGAAAACGTGATCAGCTAGTAATAGCCGGCTGGAAGCTGATAACTGCTAGCTAAGGATTAAAGGATTAATTGCTGTGAGCATCGGATTGCTTGGTAAAAAAGTCGGGATGACGCAACTGTTTAACGCTAACGGGGATGCCATCCCGGTCACTATCATTGAGGCTGGTCCGTGCCCGGTCGTACAACGGAGGACCATCGGGACTGACGGCTACGAGGCGATCCAGATCGGCTACCGGGCGGAACGGAAGACCAGGAAGGTCACCCGGCCGCTCAAGGGCCACTTCGATAAGGCCAAGGTAGCGCCCCAGAAACATCTCAGGGAGTTTCGGCTGGAACCCGTGGAGAGTTCGAAGTATCCCGTTGGTCTGACTCTGACCGTGGACCTGTTCGCGCCGGGAGAGACAGTCTGCGTGACCGGGATTACAAAAGGGAAGGGCTTTCAGGGCGGGGTTAAGCGGTGGGGATATCTCGGCGGTCCTGAGACGCATGGCTCTATGTTCCACCGCGCCCCGGGGTCAATCGGTGCGTCGTCCTTTCCGTCCAGGGTCTTCAAAGGACACCATATGCCTGGACGGATGGGTACCGATACTGCGAGCGTCAAGGGGCTCAAGGTCGTGAAGGTTCTCCCAGAGCAGAATCTGGTGCTGGTCAAGGGCGCTGTGCCCGGACCGGCCGGCGGCCTGGTTACGATCTCCAAGCGAGGCTAAGGCGATGGCGGTTACAGTCCAGGCTTTGGATACGAACGGCGTGAAAACAACAGATGTTGCTCTTGATGAGGCGGTGTTCGGCGTCATCACTGTGCCACAGTTATTGCACGACGTGGTCAAGATGCAGCTTGCCAATCGTCGTCAGGGGACCGCTTCGACCCGTACGCGATCTGAAGTTCGCGGGGGCGGAAAAAAGCCCTGGAAGCAGAAGGGGACTGGTCGAGCACGATCCGGCACAAGACGCTCACCCCTGTGGCGTGGTGGGGGTACGGTATTCGGTCCCAAGCCTCGGAGTTACGGCTACGTAGTCCCGCGTCAAGTACGGGCGGCCGCGCTTCGAGCTGCCCTCTCTGAGAAGGTCAGAGCCGGTCAGTTTATGGTGGTCGACAGCCTTTCACTGGAGGAACCGAGCACAAAGGCGTTCAAAGCCCTGCTGGAGCGATTGGGGGTTCAGGGACGCGCATTGATTGTGACAGACCACGTGGGGCAAAATGATGCGACGGCCAAGTCCTGCCGTAATCTACCTCATCTCACACTTATACCGACGCAGGGGCTGAACGTGTACGATATCCTGAGGCATGATACCCTTGTCATGACCAAGAGTGCGGTAAGCACGGTAGAAGAGGCATGGAGGCCATGAGAGGGGCATATCAGATCATCCGTCGTCCTCTCATCACTGAAAAAGGGACCGATTTGAAGGATGCCGCCAACCAGTACCTTTTCGAAGTGGCCCGAGATGCCAATAAGATCGAGATCAAGCGTGCGGTCGAATCGCTGTTTCGAGTGAAGGTGCTACAGGTGCGGACCCTGTCCGTCAAGGGCAAAAAAAAGCGGCTGGGACGGTTTATTGGTCGTACATCCGATTGGAAGAAGGCAGTGGCGACTCTGAGAGAAGGGGAAACCATAGAATTCTTCGAGGGAGCATAGATGCCGATCCGAGCGTATAAACCGACATCTGCCGGCAGGCGCTTCCAGACGGTTCTGGAGTATGCTGATGTGACTAGGGCCACCCCGGAGAAGGCGCTTCTCCGCCCGCTAAGGAAGAGTGGGGGACGGAACGGTGCCGGCAGGCTTACCGTGCGCCATCATGGAGGTGGGCATAAGCAACAGTATCGCTTGGTTGATTTCAAGCGGAATAAGCCCGGGGTTCCAGCAAAGGTGGCGTCGATTGAGTACGATCCGAACCGTTCCGCGCGAATTGCGCTCCTCCACTACGCGGATGGCGAGAAGCGGTATATCGTGGGGCCATTGGGCCTTCAGGTCGGGGAGCAACTGATGTCCGGTCCTGATGCCGAGATCAAGGTTGGCAACGCCCTCCCATTGCGCGCTATTCCTGTCGGCATCACGCTTCATAATCTTGAGCTCAAGCCCGGTAAGGGGGCTCAACTGGCCAGAAGCGCTGGCTCTGGCGTACAATTCCTGGCCAAAGAGGGTGATTACGGCCTGGTGAAGCTTCCTTCCGGTGAGTTGCGTCGGATCAGTCTTGATTGTACGGCGGTCATTGGTCAAGTGGGGAACCTGGACTACGAGAACGTGTCGTTGGGAAAGGCTGGACGGTCACGATGGCTCGGGATCAGGCCCGCTGTTCGAGGTGTGGCTATGAACCCTCATGATCATCCGCTGGGCGGGGGGGAGGGAAAATCCTCCGGTGGTCGCCATCCCTGTAGTCCATGGGGGAAACTCGAGCGAAAAACGAGAAAGAAGGGGAAGCCCTCAGATCGCCTTATTGTCAAGCGCAGAAAGTAAGTGTGGAGTGCGGAGTGCGAGGCGCGACAGAGAATCTTTTGGGAGTCAGATCTCGGAGTTCGCAGTTCGTACCGCTGAACGGAGGGTAGCGTGCCGCGTTCACTGAAAAAGGGTGCGTACGTAGAGCCGAAGCTTCTCAAGAAGATCGAAGCGATGAATGAGGGAAGGGAGAAGAAGATCATCAAGTCCTGGTCGAGGCGCTCCGTTATTCTTCCGGAATTTGTCGGACATACGCTGGCGATCCATAACGGCAAGAAGTTTATCCCGATTTACATCAGTGAGAATATGGTCGGGCATAAACTGGGGGAGTTTTCTCCAACCAGGACCTTCCGTGGACATGGAGCGCATACTGCGCGTTCCACTGCACTCAAATAAAGAGGATTGTATCGATCATGGAATGTCGTGCGGTCGGCCGCTTTATAGGAATCCCGCCACGTAAGGCGAGACTCGTCGTTGACCTGATTCGCGGTCGAGGCATTAATCAGGCTCTCGACACCGTTAGGTATACCAAAAAGTATGCCGCCAGGGTCATAGAGAAGATTCTCAAGTCGGCGCTCGCGAATGCGCAGCATAACCACGGGGCGAAGAATATCGATCGGCTGTTCGTCAAGGAAGCCTTTGTCGATCAGGGCCCAACCGTCAAGCGGTTCCGGCCTCGTGCTATGGGACGGTCGAACCCCATTAAAAAGCGGAGTAGCCACATTACTATCGTCCTGACTGAGAAGGAAGCTGCCCTTTAATCGAGTCTTCGCGGGTGACGGCATGAGCCTGCTCCCGTGAGGTTCGGTCAGAGCGAGATGGCGGAGGTGTGATGGGACAGAAGGTGCACCCTGTAGGATTTCGGCTGGGCCTGATCAAACCGTGGAGGTCTAGGTGGTTTGCTGTGAAGGGGTATGCGGATGCCCTGCATGAAGATCTTAAATTCCGGCGCTTTATCAAGGAACGGGTCTACCATGCTGGTGTGTCCGGGATCGATATCGAGCGAAAGGCTGATCAGGTTCGTATCGTGATCCACACCGCGAGGCCCGGTATTATTATCGGAAAAAAGGGTTCTGAGGTCGATAAGTTGAAAGTGGCCCTATCCGGCATGACCAAGAAGCCGATTCAACTGGATATTGTCGAGGTTCGAAGGGCGGAACTGGACGCTCAACTGATTGCTGAGCAGATTGCGTCGCAATTGATGCGCCGAGTTGCTTTCAGGCGGGCGATGAAAAAAACCGTCCAGTCCTCGATGCGGCTGGGAGCTCAAGGTGTTCAGATTGCATGCGCCGGTCGACTGGCCGGAGCAGAGATTGCGCGCAGAGAATGGTATCGCGAGGGACGGATGCCATTAAATACGCTGCGAGCCGACATCGACTACGGGTTCACTCAGGCCAAGACTACGTATGGGCTGATTGGAGTCAAGTGCTGGGTCTACCACGGGGAGGCGATGCCGGAGGCGTTGGCGGCTAAACAGGAACGGGAAATTCCACAAGCAAGCCCGCGGCGGCCCAGGGGGCTCAATCCGACGCAGGGCTAGGGAACGCGATGCTGGCACCAAAGCGAGTCAAGTTTCGGAAGCAACACCGGGGAAGACGGTCCGGGATCGCCGTCGGCGGGTCGGCGTTGGCCTTTGGAGAATATGGCCTGAAGGCCATGGAAGCGGCATGGATTACCAATCGCCAGATCGAGGCGGCCCGCCGGGCCATGACGCGGCATATCAAGAGGGGTGGCAAGGTGTGGATCCGGATCTTCCCGGATAAACCGATCACGAAGAAGCCTGCGGAGACCCGGATGGGTAAGGGGAAGGGTGCGCCGGAAGGTTGGGTGGCGGTGGTGAAACCCGGTCGCGTTCTGTGTGAGATGGAAGGGGTTACGGAGACAACCGCCAAGGAGGCTATGCGTCTAGCTGCACATAAACTGCCCATTGCTACGCGGTTTGTGTCCCGTACGATGGTGGTGAGCTGAGGGCGAGGATGGATGTGAAGGAGTTCCGGGAACTGAGCGCGGCGGAGTTGGAGCAAAAGCTCCACGAAATACGAGACGAACTCTTTAAGCTGAAGCTGAGAGCTTCGGTAGCGCAACTTGAGAATCCGGCCCGTATCCGCCGGCTTCGTCGGGAGATTGCCGTCGGAGAGACGGTGCGGAGAGAGTCCTTACGTAACCAGGCATTATCAGAGGTGGAGCGGACGCCATGACCGAACAGCAGAAGAGGGGTCGCCGAAAAGCCTTGGTGGGGGTCGTGGTGAGCGATAAGATGCACAAGACTGTTGTCGTCATGGTTGAGCGTCTCGTACGTCACGAGGCATATGGCAAAATGGTCCGCTATCGGACAAAGGTCAAAGCCCACGACGAGGATAATCGGTGCGGCATGGGCGACAGGGTCGCCATCGAAGAGGCTCGGCCTTTGAGTAAAGAGAAGCATTGGCGGGTAACAGAAATCCTGGAGAAGGCGGCTGTGTAGTGGTAGGTGCCTCGCCGTTCGCCCTCACCTCATCATCATGTGGATGGATACGAGGAAGGTAGACGATTATGATCGGCTTGCGGACAATCATGGAGGTGGCCGACAATTCCGGCGCCAAGCGGATCTCCTTGATCAAAGTGCTGGGAGGATCTGGGAAGCGGTACGCCCGCTTAGGCGATGTCATCGTCGCGAACGTCAAGGAGGCGGTCCCGGAGGGTTCGGTGAAGAAGGGCGCTGTGGTAAAAGCGGTGGTGGTCAGGACATCGAAGGAGCTGCGACGCTCGGATGGCTCGTACATCAAATTCGATCGGAACGCCGCCGTGCTTCTGAACGAGCAGAATAACCCGGTCGGCACCCGGATTTTTGGTCCGGTGGCCCGAGAGTTGCGCGAGGCGCGGTTTATGAAGATTATCTCCTTGGCGCCAGAGGTGGTCTGAGGTGGCAAGGGCTGAGTCTATGAGGGCATGATGGCGGTAGGACAGGGTTTGCAGATCAAGAAAAACGATCTGGTCGCCGTGATTGCTGGGAAGGACAAGGGGAAGCGGGGCAAGGTGATGAAGGTCATTCCCAAGACCCTGCGTGCCTTGGTGGAAAAGGTAAACATGGTGAAACGCCACACCAAGCCTGGCCAGGCCTCAAAGCAGGGGGGGATCCTTGAACGAGAGAATCCCATTCATACTTCGAACCTGATGCTGGTGTGCAATAAATGTAACCGCCCTGTTCGTGTCGGCTTTAGTCGTCTCGCCGATGGCCGAAAGGTGCGGGTGTGTAAAAAGTGTAGCGAGCAGGTTGATTAGAGGAAGGATGATGGCGCAAGGGACTAAGACAAAGAAGAAAGAGAAAACGGAGCCTCGCTCGCTGCCACGACTCCGCGAACGCTTTCGCGAAGTGATTGCTCCTGCCCTTATGAAGCAATTCAGGTATAAGAATATCTGGCAGGTGCCCCGTCCATCGAAGGTTGTCATCAATATGGGACTGGGGGAGGCGGTGGCGAATGTAAAGGTGATCGACGCTGCAGTCGAGGAACTCTCAGCCGTCACCGGACAGAAGCCGGTCGTCACGCGTGCCAAGAAGTCTGAGGCAGGATTCAAGCTGAGGACCGGAGTTCCTATCGGCTGCAAGGTCACCCTGCGCGGGGATCGGATGTATGAGTTTCTCGATCGGTTCGTGAATGTTGCACTTCCGCGAATCCGAGACTTCAGAGGCGTCCCAGCCAAGTCGTTCGATGGCCGCGGTAATTATAATCTGGGGATAAGGGAACAACTCATCTTCCCGGAGATTAAGTACGATAAGGTGGATGCGGTCCGCGGAATGGATATCGCCATTGAGACGTCAGCGAGGACAGACGAGCAGGCGCGTGCGCTCTTAGAGCATCTGGGATTCCCCTTTCAGAAGAGCTAGCGGTACACAGAGCGGTCAACCGTCAGCTATCAGCGAAGACACGGCGCGTGTTTATCATCGCTGAAAGCCGGTCGCTGATTGCTGAGGGCTAGGGAGCAGCATATGGCAAAGCGTTCATTGATTGTAAAAAGCCAGCGTAAGCCGAAATTCAAGGTACGTAGTTATCATCGGTGTCGCATCTGTGGGCGACCGCGCGGCTACCTCAGAAAGTTTGAAATGTGTCGAATCTGCTTTCGGGATCTGGCGCTTCGAGGCGAGATCCCCGGCGTTATCAAGGCAAGTTGGTAGGGGCGTGGCGCGTGTCCACCACTCGAAGGCGCGAGCCTTCCAGGCGCCGAATATTGAACGCTAAACGTGGAGCAATCTGACCATGATGACCGATCCCATCGCCGACATGCTGACCAGGGTCAGGAACGCCAACTTGGCCGTTCATGATAACGTCCATATGCCGGCTTCCAGAGTGAAGGTAGAGATTGCGAAGGTCCTGCGGGAGGAAGGTTATATCAAGAACTTCAAGCTGCTTGAGGTCGACAACCATCGAGTGCTTCGGATCTACATGAAGTACGGTGCGGGGGACCAGCGGATTCTCAGTGGCCTTCGACGCGTCAGCCGGCCCGGGCTTCGGGTGTATGCGACGTCGCGGCGGCTACCTCGGGTTATGAATGGTCTGGGCGTCGCGATCCTGTCGACCTCGCAGGGGATCATGACAGAACGTGTGGCCAGAGATCGCGGGGTAGGTGGCGAGGTGCTGTGCTACGTCTGGTAAAGGCAACGCGGGGCCATGGATCAGGGCCGCGAAGGGTAGTGTCGGGGTGCGTCAGGGCCATGAGGGTGCTGCACTTTAGAGGGAACAGGTAAGGTATGTCGCGAATCGGAAAGAAGCCAATTCCGTTCTCGGATCAGGTGAAGATAGAGATTGCGGGGAGTAACATCTCTGTCCAGGGGCCCAATGGTAAGCTTTCACTTCGCCTCCATCCTTCAATGGCGGTGAAGGTGGAGGATAGCCGGCTTCATTGTATGCGGCCCTCGGACAATAAACTCCATCGTTCGCTTCATGGACTGACTCGTACGCTGATCGCCAATATGATCGAGGGGGTCACCAAAGGATTCGAGAAGAAGCTGGAGATGATAGGGGTCGGCTATCGCGCTTCAGTGCAGGGGAGTAATCTCGCGCTGATGTTAGGCTATTCGCATCCTCTCATCTTTCCGTTGCCTGACGGGATCAATGTATCAGTGGAGAGCCAGAATCTGGTGACGGTCTCCGGGGCGGATAAACAGCAGGTCGGAGAAGTAGCCGCCAAGATCCGGAGCCTCAGATCGCCGGAGCCGTATAAGGGCAAAGGGGTCAAGTATGCGGGGGAGCGTATCCGGCGGAAGGCCGGGAAGGCTGGGGCGTAAGGTCGGATTGCGCGTATCGGGGAGGGCTTGAGTTGGTGGGCCACGAAGGAAAACAAGAACATCGGCTGCGACGTCATCGCCGAATCAGGAAGCGTATCGTAGGTAGCGCAGCCTACCCACGGCTCTGTGTATTCAGAAGCGCTCGTCATATTTACGCCCAGATCGTCGATGACGAGCGGGGTAAGACGCTTGCTGCCGCTTCTACCCTTTCGAGGGAAATCAGAGAACAGGGCAAGGTGGGGAGTAAGACTGCTGCTGCCCGGTTAGTCGGTGAGCTGTTGGCGAGCAAGGCCTTGGCGGCTCAAATTTCCCGGGTGGTCTTTGACCGCGGTGGGTTCAAGTTCCATGGACGCGTGAAGGCGTTGGCCACCGGGCTTGGAGAAAAAGGGGTCAGAATCTAGTCGTCTGAACGTATGCCTGAGCTTATGGCTGTATCGAGGCCGATCAGGCTTGCGGTGACCGCTCCAGCCTTTCGCTCGTCGCGTTGCTGACATAAGAGAGAGAAGGAGAAGATTTGAAGCCGATCAAAGCTGACTCGCTGAACCTCGCCGAGCGCATTGTCCATATCAATCGGGTCGCCAAAGTAGTAAAGGGGGGGCGGCGATTCCACTTCAGCGCCCTTGTTGTGGTGGGCGATCAGAACGGACACGTCGGGATCGGATTGGGAAAAGCGCACGAGGTACCGGAGGCGATTCGTAAGGGGATTGAGGCCGCTAAGAAAGATCTGGTCGGCATATCGCTGATGCAAACGAGCATTCCTCACGAGGTTACCGGAAGGTTCGGCTCCAGCAGGGTCATCCTGAAGCCGGCCTCACAAGGAACCGGGGTCGTAGCGGGGAGGGCGGCCCGCGCGGTGTTGGAGGCGGCTGGCGTCCGGGATGTCCTGTCGAAATCGCTGGGATCTGATAATCCCCATAATGTTGTGAAGGCGACGTTGCAGGGCTTACAATCGCTTCGTGCGCCTGAGGACGTGGCGCGCGCGCGAGGCGCCCGTCAGGAAGGGCTGGTCGCACAAGGGGCACAAGGGGCATAAGATGGACAAAGGTCTTCGAATCATTCTCCGAAAAAGTATGATCGGCCATCCGACGCGCCAAGCCCAGGTTCTCGCCGGACTCGGCTTGCGTCGAATCAATCAATCTGTAATCCGCGCCGACACCCCGACCATTCGGGGCATGATCAGGAAGGTGATCCACCTGGTCGATGTGCAGCAGGTTGATAACGAGGAGAGGGGATGAAGCTGCACGAGTTGAAGCCGCAAGCGGGGGCTGGCCGGCACACGAAACGAGTTGGCCGAGGCACCGGCTCGGGGCACGGAAAAACATCGGGCAGAGGAGAAAAGGGCCAGAAGGCTCGTTCCGGTGCCCATATCCATCCCTGGTTCGAGGGTGGCCAGCTCCCACTGCATCGCCGTGTGCCAAAACGTGGTTTTACCAACAGGTTCAGGAAGGTCTACGCCACCGTGAACCTGAAAGACCTGGAGCGTTTTGAATCAGGAACCAGAGTAACCCCCGGGCTGCTGCAGGAGCGGAGGCTTGTTAAGGACCTGAAGGCTGGGCTGAAGGTTCTGGCTGATGGAGTTCTCAGCAAGTCTCTGAGCGTAGCTGCCCATAAGTTCTCCAAGCGGTCGATTGAGAAGATCCTTGCCGCCGGTGGGAAGGTCGAGGTTATTGGCACATGATTGAGGGCGTTGAAAATATCTTCAGGATCCCTGAGCTCAAGAAGCGAATTATCTTTACCGCCCTTGCGCTGATCGCCTACCGAATAGGGTCTCATATCCCGACGCCCGGCATCGACGCTCGCGCCCTTGCATCGTTTTTTCAGCAGGCAGGCGGGACGCTGCTCGGCTTCTTTGATCTCTTTTCGGGCGGCGCGCTGCGTCGCCTCAGCATCCTGGCGCTCGGCATCATGCCGTACATCAGCGCGTCGATTATCCTGCAGCTCCTCGCGGTGGTCTTTCCTCCCTTGGAAAAGCTGAGCAAAGAAGGGGAGCAGGGTCGTAAGAAGATCTCTCAATACACGCGGTACGGCACCGTCCTGCTTGCGGCTATCCAGGCCATGGGGATCGCTATCGGTCTTGAGAGTATGCGGAGCCCGATTGGCGAGCAGATCGTCGTGAATCCGGGAGTAGGCTTTCGCCTGATGACCACGATTACGCTGACAACAGGGGCGATCTTCTTGATGTGGCTTGGCGAGCAGATTACTGAGCGAGGGATCGGAAACGGGATCTCTCTCCTCATCTTTGCCGGCATCATTGTCCGGATGCCTGAGGCGATCGTTAATACGTGGCGGCTTCTGGCGACAGGCGAATTAAAGGCGCTGGCGTTACTGATCGTCCTGGCTCTGATGGTGTTGGTGGTGGCCGGCGTGATCATCATGACGCTCGGCCAAAGACCGATAGCGGTGCAGTATGCGAAAAGGGTTGTCGGACGGCGGATCTACGGAGGCCAGAGCACGCATATCCCGTTGCGGATCAACACTGCCGGGGTCATTCCGGTGATCTTTGCCGCGTCTATCATCGTATTCCCGGCGACGATCGCTCAATTTTTTAATCACCCCTGGATGCAGGCGGTGGCCAGGGCGCTTTCTCCGGCTACTGTTACCTACACGGTGCTCTATGCGGTGGCCATCATTTTCTTCACCTATTTTTATACCGCTATCGTTTTTAACCCGACTGACGTTGCTGATAACATGAGAAAGTACGGGGGCTTCATCCCGGGCATTCGACCGGGAGCGAAAACCGCGGAATTTATCGAGAAGGTGTTGGATCGAATCACGCTAGTGGGGGCGATCTACTTGACACTGATCTCAATTCTTCCGGAATTGTTGATCACGACGATGAATGTCCCGTTCTTTTTTGGGGGAACATCCCTCTTGATTGTGGTCGGCGTGGCCCTGGATACCGTACAGCAGGTCGAGTCTCACTTACTCATGCGTCACTACGAGGGTTTCTTAAAGAAGAGTCGAATTAAGGGCAGGCTGGGGTAGTGGGTTATGCGGCTCGTCCTGCTGGGACCGCCGGGCGCTGGCAAGGGGACACAGGCCAGGCTGCTGACGGCCAAGTTTGATGCCGCTCACGTCTCTGCCGGTGACCTGCTGCGACAAGCAGTGGCCGACGGCTCAGAACTTGGACAGGCAGCCAAGTCGATTATGGCCCAAGGCGCTCTCGTACCCGATGGAGTCGTTATTGAAATCATCGAAGAGCGATTGGGCAGACCCGATTGCGCCAGCGGCTACATCCTTGACGGGTTTCCAAGGACGCTGCGCCAGGCCGAGGCGCTCTCGGAAGTTCTGAAGGTGTTGCGCGCCCCGCTGGATTGGGTCATCAGTGTGGAGGTGTCTGAAGACGACCTGGTGAGCCGACTGGCCGGTCGGCGAATTTGCCGAGCTTGCGGGTCGATGTTCCACGTTGATACGAAGCCGCCAGCACAGGTTGGAGTCTGTGACAACTGTGGGGGCCAGCTCTTCCAGCGAGACGATGATAAGGAGAACACGATTCGCCATCGCCTTCGGGTCTACCGGGAACAAACAGAGCCTTTGATCGCCTATTACAATAAGATGGGGTTGCTGAGGCGGATTGATGGTCATGGGACGATCGAGGAGATTGCTGAACGCATCCATCAAGCCCTAGGGGACGGGTAGGAACAGCTATGATGATCTTGAAATCCCCTTGGGAAATTGATCTGATGCGGAAGAGCAGTCGGATTGTGGCGGAAACCCTTGAGAAGCTGGCCGAACTGATTGAACCCGGGCTGACCACCTTGGAGTTAGATCGTTTTGCAGAGGCCTATATCCTGAGGCGAGGTGGCAAGCCGGCGTTCAAGGGCTATCGTGGTTATCCCTACACGCTCTGCGCGTCTGTAAACGAACAGGTGGTCCATGCGTTCCCGTCGGCGAGACACCTCGAGGAAGGCGACATTGTAAGCCTGGACCTCGGAGTTGTTGTCGATGGCTATTACGGGGATGCTGCGGTTACGGTTCCCGTGGGCAAGGTATCCGAGGAGGCTAGGCGCTTGATCGCTGCGACTCGAGAGGCCCTTTCCCGTGCTACTCGAGCTGTACGGGTTGGAAATCATCTCTCCGATATATCGCATGCTGTACAGGACGCTATCGAGGCTCAGGGGTTCTCGGTAGTGCGCCTGTTTGTCGGCCACGGGATCGGTCGGTCTCTTCATGAGGAACCGCAGATTCCAAACTTCGGCCCACCAGCTCAGGGCCCTGTGCTTAAACCCGGCTTAGTTCTGGCCATCGAGCCGATGGCAAATGTCGGCGGCCCGGACGTGATGATCCTCGAGGATCGCTGGACAGCGGTGACGTGCGATAGAAGCCTTTCCGCCCATTTTGAGCACACTGTCGCGCTCACTGAGGACGGGGTACAGGTGCTTACCGGCGCGACCGATGATGAGTTACCTGGGGATGCGGGCCGCTGATGCCGAAGGAAGAGGCGATTGAAGTTGAGGGAACCGTTATCGAGCCGTTACCTAATGCCATGTTTCGAGTAGAACTGGAAACGGGACATAAGGTTCTTGCGCACATTTCCGGAAAGATGCGGATGCATTTCATTCGGATCCTGCCGGGAGACAAGGTGATAGTAGAGCTCTCTCCATACGATCTGACGCGAGGGAGGATCATTTACCGATATAAGTAGACCTCAGAGTGGAGAGCGTGAGCGCGATGAGCGATTTCGTAATGCGGGGGTTGTCATGAAGGTTCGAGCGTCAGTCAAGCCGATGTGTGAGAAGTGTAAGGTTGTTCGACGGAAAAGGGTGCTGCGGATCGTATGCGAAAATCCTCGGCACAAACAACGGCAAGGATAGCCGGTTCACCGGACAGCTGTCAGCTATCAGCTGAAAGCCGTCCTTTGAGGAAACTATGGCACGTATCGCCGGGGTAGATCTTCCGAGAGAAAAACGTCTTGAGGTGGCGCTGACGTATATCTACGGCATTGGCCGCTCTGCTTCGCATAAGATCTTACGGGACTCCGGGGTCAGCCCGGATGTTCGCGTGAAGGACCTTACTGAAGAGGAGGTCACGAAGCTGCGGCGAACCATTGAGGGGAACTACAGAGTTGAAGGGG